>NZ_JALPRH010000002.1:0-209656 GCF_030464795.1 Paraburkholderia sp. SECH2 | reverse complement strand
GCGGCGGTGGCGGAAGCAGTGGCGGCAGCAGCGGGAGCGGCGGCTGCGGTTGCGGTGGCGGCCCCGGCGGCGGGTTCGGCGGTGGTAAAGGCGGCCCCGGTGGTGGTTTTGGCGGAGGCTTCGGTGGCGGGTTCGGCGGCGGCTTTGGCGGAGGCTCCGGCGGCGGTCACGGAGGCAAGGGTGGCGGCGGCAATGGTGGCAATGGCGGAGGAAACGGGCACTGACAGTCGCCTGTTTCCCGGGTAGGGGGCCCCCGCGCCCTACCCGTCGCTAACGACATGCGTATGCCGTTCGCAGTCCCCCGGCAGCGGCGGTGATGTCTCGATCCCCCGGTCGAGCGTCACCGCCCGAAGCCGGTCGATGTTGGCAACACCCGCAGGCGGCCCGGCAAAACAGCACGCAAGGCCTCGAAACGCTGACAGGCAGTTCCGCTCTTGCACACGTTTAAAACTAAAACAATCGATCGTGTCGCGCGTGACCGGAACCAAACCGAAGCGATTGCCTCATATCAGATTCAACGTTCGATATGAGGGCACCACAACATGCAACGAAACGTCCCCCACACCATGGCGCGCACGGCCACCGGCCTGCTGATGGTCGCCGCTCTGGGCCTCGCATCGCTCGCTAATGCGCAAACTTCGGCGCAAACACCGGCTACGTCGGCTCAGCCGCAGCCGCAAACCCTGTCGCAAGCCGCCCCGCCGGTCGATCCCACCTTCTCCGCCTATTCGCTCGCGCAAACCTGCAAGCTAAAAAACGATAACGTCGCGCAAGGTCAATGCGTCGGCGCGATCCGCGGCATCATCCACGGCTATCAGTACGGCGTGCTGTTCCTCGGTCAGCGCGCGTCGCTGCCGCCCAACGAAACGCAGCGTGTCTCGCTGTGTCTGCGCAATACGCAGGTGTCGTCGATCGTCGACGAATTCATTGCCGACGCCGCCCAGGTCAACGAAGACTCGCTCAAGCACACGCCCGCTGAAGTCGCCGTTCTGGGTTCCGTGCACATGCACCACAGTTGCAATTGATGACGCCCGCGCAGCGAGCCGCAGCGCCATAAGTGCCGCCTCCATGGCCGGCTGCAGTTCGCTGACGGCCGCTACTGCGCTCACAGCATTTCGAGTGGCCGCTTGCTGCGCGGCGGTTTGAAGTAAGTGTCGATGGCAGCGAGTTCGTGCGCGTCGAGTTGTAGTTGCGACGCCCGATAGTTGTCGCGCACATGCTCGACGCGGCCCGCTTTCGGAATTGCGAACACGCCGGGCTTTTGCAAGACCCACGCAAGCGCCACCTGAAACACCGAGACGCCGCGTGCGTCGGCAATATCGTCGAGCGGCGAGCGTTTCGGCAGGCGCGCATGATCGACCGGACTGTATGCCATCCCCGGCATGTTGCGCGCGGCAAGCCACGGCAACAGGTCGAATTCCGGCCCACGGCGCGCAACATTGTAGAGAATCTGATTGGTCGCGCACGCCTCGCCGCCCGGCGTGGCGACGAGCTCTTCCATATCGTCGGTATCAAAGTTGCTGACGCCCCAGTGGCGAATCTTGCCCGCGCTGCGTAATGCCTCGAATGCCTGGACGGTTTCCGCAAGCGGCACCGAGCCGCGCCAATGCAGCAGATACAGATCGAGCCGATCGGTTTTCAGGCGCTTGAGGCTCTGCTCGCAGGCCGCGATCACGCCGCGCCGGCTGGCGTTATGCGGATACACCTTGCTGACGAGAAAGACCTGATCGCGCAGCCCCGCCAGCGCTTCGCCGAGAAGCGATTCCGTGGCGCCGTCGCCGTACATTTCCGCCGTGTCGATCAGCGTCATGCCCAATTCGATGCCGCAGCGCAGCGCGGCGAGTTCCGAGGCACGCCGCGCCGGCTGTTCACCCATCTCCCAGGTGCCCTGCCCCAGTTTCGGAATACGCTCGCCGTCGGGCAGGCTCACGCTTGCGATATCGGTCGTCATGCTTTCTCCTCGAAGTGGCTAAACATAGGGCAACGCGTTCATGTCGATGCGGCGGCGCAGGCGAATCCGCGGCGCATGATACGCAAATCGTAGGGACGAGTTTAGCGGTTGCACGAGCATCGGATCGGGCACCAGGCAAAAGCCCGCTATAACGGAGCGCGCCGATGTCTTAGAATTGCCGCTTGCCCTTCTTGCGTGAGCCCCATGACCTCTGCCTCGGAAGACCGCTGGCGCGACCTGCGCCCGGACCCGGAAAACGACACGCCGCTGTATCTGCAACTCGCTCGCAAGCTCGGCAGTGCGATTCACGAAAACCGTTGGAACGCGGGCGAAGCGCTGCCCTCCGAGCGCGTGCTGTCCGAAGCGCTCGGCGTATCGCGGATCACCTCGCGCAAAGCCATTGCCCTGCTGGTCGAACAGGGATTGATCCGCCGCACTCAAGGCGCGGGCAGCTTCATCACGCCGCGCTATGAAGATCCGCTATCGCGGCTGTCGAGTTTCAGCGAAATGCTGCGGCGACGCGGTTTTACGCCGAGTTCGAAGTGGTTGTCGCGAGAAATTTCGCCCGCTAACCGCGATGAGGTGATTCAACTGGGCTTGTCGCCGGCGGCAGCCGTAACCCGGCTGCGCCGTTTGCGTCTCGCGGACGGCATCGTGATGGCGGTGGAGAATTCCACCTTCCCTGCCGCGGTGATTCCCGATCCTCAGGCAATTGGCGATTCGTTGTACACGTACCTGGAAAATCGCGGACTGACGATTGTGCGCGCGCTGCAGCATTTTCGCGCGGTGAACGCGAACGACGAGATCGCGCAGCAGATGAGCATTGCCCCTAACGAGGCGCTGTTGCTGATCACGCGCGTCGGGTACACGGCGGATCAGCGGGCGATCGAGCTGACCGATACCTACTGCCGCAACGATTACTATGATTTCGTGGCGGAGTTGAGAAAGTAAGCGCGGCGTTTGTCCTTCGGGGCAATCGCAACGCCTTCACGCCCATTTCGCCTCATGCGCCCCTATCCGAGCCGGCGGCAAGTCAAAGCGCGCAGGCGTCTCCTCAAGACGCTCAGCCGGTAGAACGCCCAGCACTCGCCCGAACGCCGACTGCACGGTTCCCAGACAATCCCGCACATCGTCGATCGAAACGTCGGGCGCCTTCCAGCCGTCGGGAAGCAATCCGAAGGATTGCAACCACCGTCCGGTCTGCGCGAGCGACACCCTCACGTGCCAGCTTCCGCCTTCGGTGGCTCGCCGCGCCAATGCGGCCATTGCGCCGAACGCAGCCAGATATCCCGTCGCGTGATCCAACGCCTGACAAGGCAGATGCTTCGGCTCGTCCCATCCCGCCGCCTCGCGCTCCGTAAAAGCAATTCCACTCGCGGACTGCACCAGACTATCGAAGCCGCGCCGCGCAGCCCATGGTCCTTTGTGCCCATAAGCGCAAACCGAGACATAGACGATCCCCGGCCGCACTCGCGCCAGTTCCTCGGGACCGAACCCGCGCGCCGTGAGCGCCCCTGGCCGATACGCCTGCAAAAACACGTCGGCGTCGCTAACGAGGCCATTTAACGTTTCCCGGCCAGTTGCATCGCGCAAATCGATCACAGCCGAGCGCTTGCCGCGCCCATTGTCGATCACCAGCGGCGCAATGTTCGGCAAGTGCGGACCGTTGACCATCAAGACCTCGGCGCCATGCTGCGCGAGCGCGCGTCCCGCCACCGGCCCCGCAATGATGCGCGACAAATCCAGCACCCGCACGCCCGCCAGCGGCCGCTCCGCGCCTGCCTCGCGCGGCGGCTCGACCGGCGCATCGCCAATGCGCTCGATCTCGAACAAGGGCAGCCCCGCAATCGCTTTCGCCTGATCGAGCGCAGCCCACTCGTCGGGCGTGCGAATCAATGCCGCGCACAAACCGGCGTCGGCGAGCGTCTGGTCAAGCGTCGCGCCATCCCAGCCGCGAATCGCCTCGGCCACCGCCGCGCGATCGTTCGCGCAGCCGAGCACCTTCAGCACGCCTTCGAGATGATGCGGAAAGTTTGTGTGCAGTTGAATCCAGCGGCCGTCGCGCGTCGCGTAGAAACCCATCACCGGATCGCGCAAAGCGGGTGGCGGACCGTCGTCGATACGCAGATAGCGCTCGCTGCGAAACGAGGCCAGCGCGCGCCGCATCTCTACGGTGACGTGTTGCCGGCGCCCCGTGCGCAAGCGATGGTATTCGGCAGCTGCAAGGCCGCTCGCGGCGATGGTCGCCTGCGCCAACGCGCCGACCCGATAGACCGACGGCAAGCCTGGGTCGGTGCCGGGAAGCGAGACGGAGCGCAGCGCAGTCGGGTCGCATTGCGCGGTCATCCAGATATGTTTGAGTGCGAGTTCAGGCGTCATGGTGCTCATATCGTTCATCTCGTTCGAGTTGGGACAGGAAGAAAGTGAATCGAGTCTAGAATTTCGCCTTGCTGCAATCAATCTTGATTATGATAATCAATATATATTGATTTCTTCGGTTTCTACGCGTTTCCATGCCGCCCACCAATTCCCTCACCGCCGCCGAAGCCGCCGCTACGCTCGGCATCAGCCTGCCTACGCTGTATGCGTATGTCAGCCGCGGCATGCTGAGCTCATCGCCGGATGCGCAAGGCAAGCACCGGCTCTACGACGCCGGCGAAGTGCGGCGGCTCGCCCGACGCAAGGAAGACGGCAAGCGCGCCGGCAAGGTCGCGCAAAAGGTGCTTGACTGGGGCGTGCCGGTGCTCGAATCGTCGATCACGCTGGTGGCCGACGGCCGCCTGCTGTATCGCGGGCACGACGCCATGGAACTGGCGCGCACGGCATCCCTCGAGGATATCGCGGCGTTGTTGTGGGAATGCAGTGCGAGGCGTATCGCCGATGCACCGGCCGTCCCCTTCGCCGCCGCGCAGTGGGCCGCGTGGCTCAAGCTCTGGAGCGACAGCACGCCGCTCGACCGCGCGCTCGTGCTGCTGCCGGCCGCCGCCGCGCAAATGCCGCGGGTATGGGCGCTCGGCCGCGACGCGCAACTCGATACCGCCTGCGCGGTCATGCGCTTGCTGGCCGCCGCGATGGTCTCGGCGGCGCCGTCGAACGAACCGCTGCACAAGCAATTGGCGTCGGCGTGGAACATACGCAACCGTCAGCAGGCGGGGCTGCTGCGCGCGGCGTTGGTGGCCTGCGCGGATCATGAACTGAATGCGTCGACTTTCACGGTTCGCTGCATCACGTCGACGGGAACACATATGTTCGGCGCCGTGGCCGGCGGTCTGGCCGCATTGGCCGGCCCGCGACATGGTGGCGAAACGGTGCGGATCGCCGCGCTGCTCGATGAAGCGTCACGCGCACCCGATCTCGACCGCTATCTGGCGAACCGGCTCGCCCGCCATGAGCACGGCACGCTTGGGCCGGTGTTGTCGGGCTTCGGTCATCCGCTTTATCCGGGCGGCGATCCGCGCGCGCGTCTACTGCTCGAGATGCTCGCTGACTGCGCGCCGGCCCGTTCGCCGCTAGGCGAACTGCAGGCAATCGCGCGCACGGTGCGCGAGACGACCGGCGCGGAGCCGACCGTCGACTTCGCGCTCGTGGGCATCGAACGGGTACTCGGCCTGCCGGCCGGCGCCGCGTTCACGCTGTTCGCGGTCGGCAGGGTGGTCGGCTGGATTGCTCACGCAATGGAGCAAACGCGCGACGGCCGGTTGATCCGGCCACGCGCGCGCTATATCGGGGAGATTGAGGCGCGGCCTTAACCGGCCGCGCAGCAGACGCGGTGCACATTCGTGGCCGCATCAGCCGCAGTCGTTACAGCGGCTGAAGCAATTGCCGCAGCCACCTCACTCCGTCACGCCACACCGAACCAGCGCGGCAGCCAGTTCAGCATCGGCGAACCGCTCAACGGCCGTGTTACAGCGCGCTCCGACCCGCTAGCCAGCGCGAAACGCGCACCGGCCCGCCCTGCGCTGACCCACGCCAGCGCACCGCGCGGCAACTCGATCGATTGCCCCGTTGCCAGCCAGTGATCGCCGTTTTCGCCTTCGACCGTCAACCAGATCTCACCCGAGATCACCTTGAAGACCGACGGACGCGCGACACGCCAGGCCGCCGCAGGCTCGTCATGTTCCATTTCGAAAATCCGGACTTCACGCATCACTGTTCTCCTTCAAAGAACTTTCCTGTTGTATTGATTATTGACGTGCGATCATCAGATACCCATGCACAGTTCCGAACACTTTCATCGGAACTGTTCAGTCGAAAAAACGGACAGTTGACGGCAATCGCGCTTCATAGGCACGTGCAGCGCACGCCGTACCGAAAGCTCGGCGCGCCGACACCCTGGTTGCCCGGCGAAGGAAAAGCACCGTATGAAACTCGAAATCCAACTCAATCGGGAAACCGGCGTACCACTCACCGAACAGATCGTCACGGGCGTCACCGCCTGGATTCGTTCGCGCACCGCTCACCCCGGCTCCAAGCTGCCGTCGATCCGCCAGTTCGCCGCCGACTACGGCGTGAGCCGGTTTCCCGTGATCGAGGCTTACGACCGGCTGGTGTCGCTCGGCTACGTCGACTCGCGGCACGGCTCGGGCTTCTATGTCGCCGACCGCCAGCCGCCAAGCGCGCAATGCCAGGGCACCTCGGACCCGCGCCGCGCCGAGGACGAATCGGGGCACATCCTCCAGCAGTTCAACTACCAGAGTGAGACGCTCAAGCTTGGCAGCGGCTTCATCCCTGATGCGTGGCGCGACACGGAGAGCCTCGCGCAAGCGATCCGCCACGTGTCGCGCACCGATAGCGCGAGCATGGTCGATTACGCGCTCCCGCTCGGCAATCTGACCTTGCGTGAACATCTGCAAGGTCGTATTGCTCAATTGGGGATTCAGGCGGACGCCTCGCAGATTCTGATCACCAATGGCGCGAGCCAGGCACTCGATCTGCTGATGCGCTACATGCTCAAAGCCGGGGACACGATATTCGTGGAGGACCCCGGCTACTACAACCTGAACGGTCTGCTGAAGCTGCACGGCGTGAAGCTGATCGGCATCCCGCGCACCCGCAACGGTCCCGATCTCGATGTGCTGCAGGCGCAGTTGCAAGTGAATCGGCCGAAGCTGATGTTCATCAACACGGTGTTCCACAATCCGACCGGCACCACGGTCGCGCCGCCGGTGGCATTCCGGCTGCTGCAACTGGCGCGCGAACACGGTTTCACGATCATTGAAGACGACATCTACGCCGACTTCCAGTCCGACGTCACCGATCGTCTCGCCACCCTCGACCAGCTCGAACACGTGATTTACGTGGGTGGCTTGTCGAAGACGCTGTCGTCGTCGTTGCGGATCGGCTGCGTGGTAGCGAGCCACGCAATCATCAAGGATCTCGTCGACATCAAGATGCTGACGAGCATCGGCGGTTCACGCTTTGCCGAAGCGGTCGCCGCTACGTTGCTGGAGCGCGGCGCGTACCGCAAGTATCTGGAACGGCTACGCCGCCGCATGCGCGACGCGCTCGGCTCAACCATTCAAACACTCGAAGACGCCGGCTGGGAGCTGTTCGAAAAGCCTGTCGGCGGCAAGTTCGTGTGGGCGCGCGTGCCGCACGTCGGTAACGCCGAACGGCTGGTGGCATGCGGCGCACCGCTCGGCGTGACCGTGGCGCCTGGCAGCTATTTCCGGCCGAACATGGAAATGAGCCCGTGGACCAGGATTCACGCCGCGTTCGGCAATGACCCGCGCGCCCAGGCATTTTTCCGTGCTGCTGTGGCGTTGCCTCCCTCGGACTGACCTCATCATCTTGTCTTCGCGCTGAGCGCATATCCGCTGCGCCGGGCCACGCTTTTCCCTAGAATAGCGAGTCCCAGCCCGTCCCTGCGCGCCTAGCCGCCTTCCATGTCCACGCCGCCGACCCTGCCCGCCTCAGCCCCCGCCGCCACTTCAGGCCCCTCGGCCCGCTCGCTCACCGTGATGCTGTGGCTCGTCGCCACCGGCTTCTTCATGCAGACGCTCGACTCCACGATCGTCAACACCGCGCTCCCCGCGATGGCGACAAGCCTCGGCGAGTTGCCGTTGCGCATGCAATCGGTGGTGATCGCGTACTCGCTGACAATGGCGGTGATGATCCCGGTGTCCGGCTGGCTCGCCGACAAACTCGGCACGCGGCGCGTGTTCTTCAGCGCGATCCTCGTGTTCGCAGTCGGCTCGCTGCTGTGCGCCAACGCGCATACCCTGAATCAGCTGGTGATCTACCGCATCGTGCAAGGCGTGGGCGGCGCGATGCTGCTGCCGGTCGGGCGGCTCGCGGTGCTGCGTACCTTCCCGGCTGAACGCTATTTGCCGGCTTTGTCGTTCGTGGCGATTCCAGGACTGATCGGACCGCTGATCGGCCCGACGCTCGGCGGCTGGCTCGTGAAGATCGCTTCGTGGCACTGGATCTTTCTGATCAACGTGCCAGTGGGGATCGTGGGTTGCATCGCCACCTTCATCTTCATGCCGGATAGCCGCAACGAGCATACCGGCAAGTTCGATCTGAAGGGCTATCTGCTGCTGATTTTCGGCATGGTGGCAATCTCATTCGCGCTCGACGGCCGCACAGAGTTCGGCATCCAGCACGCCACAGTGTTGGTGCTGCTAATCCTGAGCCTCGCCTGCTTTGTCGCCTACGGTTTGCACGCCGTACGCGAGCCCGCACCGATCTTCCCGCTCGACCTGTTCAAGATCCACACCTTCAGCGTCGGGTTGCTCGGCAATCTGTTCGCGCGGATCGGCAGCGGCGCGATGCCTTATCTGATTCCTCTGCTCCTGCAGGTGAGTCTCGGCTATAGCGCCTTCGAAGCCGGCATGATGATGCTGCCGGTGGCGGCTGCGGGCATGGCGGCTAAGCGCCTCGTCACCACACTGATTGTCAAATACAGCTACCGGCGCGTGCTGATCGTCAATACGGTGCTGGTGGGCCTGACCATGGCAAGCTTCGCGCTCACTTCAGCCAGCCAGCCGCTGTGGCTGCGGCTCGTGCAACTGGCATTCTTCGGCGCGGTCAACTCGATGCAGTTCACCGCGATGAACACACTGACGCTCAAGGATCTCGGCACCGGCGGCGCGAGCAGCGGCAACAGCCTGTTCTCGCTCGTGCAGATGCTGTCGATGAGTCTCGGCGTGACCGTTGCCGGCGCGTTGCTCGCGACCTTCACCGGCCTCCTGCCGCGCGTGACGGCCGCCAACTCGCTGCCCGCTTTCCATGCGACGTTCCTGTGTGTCGGCATCATCACCGCCGGCTCGTCGTGGATCTTCGCGCAACTGTCGCCGGACATCCGCACGCCCGCGAAAAAGACCGATCCTTCGGAACGGACCTGAGTTTTGCGCCAGGCTGCGGTGGCGTTGCCCCTAACCGCCGCTACCCGCCGCGCCCCGTCGCCGACCCGCAAAGGGGCGCGGGCCGCACCACCGAAGTGCGAATCATCGCGTTCGCGCCCGCGCTAGCGCACAATCGCCGTACTGACAGCGGCAAGCGGGCGCGCGCAGAGTGTTTCCGCACGCGCATAGTTCTTGCTCGCCTACCCTGTAAACTCACATTTTTGCGCGTGCCCACTCGTGCCGAGCATGAGAAGCGCGCCGCCACTTCCACACGACTGACATGATGAGCATGATCGAACTCGATCCTCCCGGCTTCCAGCCGCCGCGCCCGATGGCGGGCGACGAAGGCTCCCGGCGCACCGTTCTGTACGGCGGCTACACGGTTTTCAGCGTGTTCCAGCCGGTTTTTTCGGTGTCGCACCGGCGTGCGATCGGTTATCACGCTTCGCTGCGCGCACACGACGAACATGCGCTGCAGGTGCCGTCACACGAGGTTTTCACGCAGGCGGCACGGCGCGGCGACCTGCTGGAACTCGGGCGGCTCGCCGAATCGCTGCATCTGGGCAACTTCAACGCATTCGACAGCCACGACGAATGGCTTTTTCTGAGCCTGCACCCGGCCGCACTGATGGACACCAGTTACGGCGACGCACTGCTCGCCGGCCTCAAGGCGCTGGGCTTGCCGCCGCAGCGGGTGGTGCTGGAAGTATCCGAACAGGCCGGCGGTGAAACCACGCGCTTCGCCGAAATCATCGACGCGCTGCGCAAGTCCGGCTTCCTGATCGCGCTGGACGGCTTTGGCGCCAAACATTCGAACATCGACCGCGTGTGGAATCTGCGTCCGGACATCGTCACGCTCGACCGCTGCATTCTCGCGCAAGCGAGCGAACACTCGCATATCGAACGCGTGCTGCCGGGCCTCGTTTCGCTGCTACACGAATCCGGCCAACTGGTGCTGATGGGCGGCCTAAGCACCGAGCGCGATGCGCTGATCGCACTCGAATGCAACGTCGACTTCGTGCAGGGCGCGTACTTCGCGGGCCCGAGCGTCGAGCCGGTCAAACCGCAAGCGGCGGCCGGCCTGATGGACTCGCTCTCCGCGGCACTACGCGAACGGGTTGCCACACGCGAACGCGCACAGTCAGCACGGCTCGCACCCTATGTCACGGCGCTGGAAACGGCGGCTGCCCAACTCGTGGCCGGGGAATCGGTAACCCAGGCGACCGCGACGCTGCTCACGCTCGGCGAAACGGCACGCTGTTTTGTGCTGGACGGTTCGGGCCGGCAGATCGGCGACAACGTGCTGCCGGCGGGACGCGCTTCGCAACGCGCCAAGCGCTTCCGGCCATTGCTGCATTCGGAAGGCGCGAGCTGGGAACGCCGGCCGTACTTCATTCAGGCCATGCGCGTGCCAGGCCAGGTGCACCTCACGCCGCCCTACCTCTCGATCAACGAAGCACACCTGTGCGTAACGGCCTCGATCGCCGCGCATACGCCGCACGGCACCCAGGTGCTATGCGTTGACATCAACTGGGAAGTCGCTGCGCATCGTAATTGAGGCAAGGGCGTTCCGCTGGATCCGCGCGAGGAGCTTCATGACAGCCGCGCGGCCCAGCAAGCGGTTAGCCGCCTGCAACCGCGCCGCGCTGGTGACGGCGCGCAACGCGACGATCTTCGTCGAGCCGTCCGCCTGATTTAGCGTGGACACGTCGATCACCCCCGCAACCTCGCCGTCGAAGAGCAACGCAATACACATTGCGCCTTCGACCGACACCACCTCTGCATGGCTCGCCTGATGCGCGAGCGCTGTCACCGTCTCCATCCAGGCCACTGGCCCCAGTTCCTGCGTGCACACCGGCGCGTCGCTGACGACTTCCGGCGCATCGCTAAAGAGGCGTAACAAGGCCGCCCGATCCTGCGCCTCCAGCGCGGTGCGCAAGCGTTCCACGATCCGTGCATGCGCGGCGGGATCCGGTCGTTCCAGCGGCGCGCCCGCACGCTGCAACCGCGCCTTGGCCCGATGGACAATCTGCCGGCAACTGGCCGGCGTGCGGTCGAGGATTTTCGCAATCGCCGCGTAGTCGCAATCGAACGCTTCGTGCAGCACGAATGCCGCCCGCTCATCCGGCTTCAGACGCTCGAGCAGAAGCATCACGCCGTACGACATCTCCGCTGCACGCAAGGCCAATTCCTCCGCCGACGGCGCCACCTCGTCGAGCCAGGGCTCCGGCAGCCAGCCGGCAGCCTGTGACGCGCGTTCGCGCTGCACGTGACGCAGCCGGTCAATCGCCGCGCGCGTGGTGATCGTGGTGAGCCAGGCGGCCGGTGTCTGCACCTCTTGCGTATCGGCGAGATGCCACTTAAGCCAGACGTCCTGCACCACGTCTTCCGCTTCGGCGCGGCTGCCGAGCATGCGGTACGCCAGCGCTAGCAGGCGGGCACGCACGGCCTCGAAGCTGGATGCCTTGTCGATTCCTTGTTCCGTCATGCCTGAACCTCCTGATCTGCATCCTTTTTACCTTGACGCCCGGGCTCCCGCCGATGTGACAGCCCACCGAAAAAATATTCCTGTCACGCCGCCGCCCTTCCTCTCGTCATAAGGACAACAACCCGTGCAATGGGCGCGTGGTTGTTCGAGGTTGTTCGAATCGGCCACCGCTCCCGGCTACCGGCAACGCGCCACCTGAAACGAGGCAAACATGCATTCCAGCTATCCGTCCATCACCGGCCTCGGCCTCGTGCCCACCGTGATCGAGCAATCCGGCCGCGGCGAGCGCGCCTATGACATCTATTCGCGTCTGCTGCGCGAGCGCATCGTCTTTCTGGTCGGTCCGGTGAACGAACAGTCAGCCAGTGTGATCGTCGCTCAATTGCTGTTTCTGGAATCCGAGAATCCCGACAAGGATATTTCTTTTTACATCAATTCGCCGGGCGGCTCGGTGTATGACGGCCTCGCCATCTATGACACGATGCAATTCATCAAGCCCGAGGTGTCGACCTTGTGCACCGGCTTTGCCGCCAGCATGGGCACGTTTTTGCTGACCGCCGGCCAGCGCGGCAAGCGGTACGCGCTGCCGAACGCGCGCATCATGATTCACCAGCCGTCGGGCGGCAGCCAGGGCACCGCTGCCGACGTCGAGATCCAGGCGAAAGAGGTGCTCTACCTGCGCGAACGTCTCAACGCGATGATGGCCGAGCGCACCGGGCGCAGCATCGAGGAGATCGTGCGCGACACCGACCGTGACAACTTCATGTCGGCTCAAGGCGCGAAGGATTACGGCCTCGTCGACGAGGTGCTGGAAACACGCGCGGCGCTCGGCAATCCAGGCGACTCGGCTCGTCACCGTGACATGTAGCGCGGCACGGCCGCACCGCCAGAAACGCCCTCGCCCCGGACGGTTTTTGCCGTTCCTATCGGTGCGCCTGAAACACAAAAGCTGATCACCTCCGCTGGAATCGCTATCATGGTCGCGATTCGTCGAATTCGACGATCGCTTCAATGGAGATATTCATGGCGTCATCCAACGAAACCGTCAGCATGGCGCTATTCTGCGACTTCGAAAACGTTGCGCTCGGCGTGCGCGACGCGAAGTACGACAAGTTCGACATCAAGCTGGTGCTCGAACGTCTGCTGCTCAAGGGCAGCATTGTCGTGAAGAAAGCGTATTGCGACTGGGACCGCTACAAGAGTTTCAAAGGCGCGATGCACGAGGCCAATTTCGAGTTGATCGAGATTCCGCACGTGCGCCAATCGGGCAAGAATTCCGCCGACATCCGGCTCGTGGTCGACGCGCTCGACCTCTGCTACACGAAATCGCACGTCAATACCTTTGTCATCATCAGTGGCGACTCGGATTTTTCGCCGTTGGTGTCGAAGCTGCGCGAGAACAACAAGCAGGTGATCGGTGTCGGCGTGCAGCAATCCACCTCCGATCTGCTGATCGCGAACTGCGACGAATTCTTCTTTTACGACGACCTCGTGCGCGAAAGTCAGCGCACGGTCGCCAAGCGCGAGTCGTCGCGCCCGCAACAGACCGCGCAGCAGACAGCCAAACGTACGCCCGACGAAGAAAAGTCGCGCAGCAAGGAGGACCTCGAAAAACGCCGCACCAAAGCGGTGGAGATCGCCGTGCAGACGTTCGACGCGCTCGCCTCCGAACGTGGCGACAGCGGCAAGATCTGGGCATCGGTACTGAAGAACGCGATCAAGCGCCGCAAGCCGGATTTCAACGAGACGTACTACGGCTTTCGTGCGTTCGGCAATCTGCTGGAAGAAGCGCATGCACGCGGGCTGCTCGAATTTGGCCGCGATGAGAAGTCAGGCGCCTACGTCTATCGGGGCGCGGCTGGAAATGCGGGCGCCGAAAACGTGAACGAGCCGGCCGAAACGAGTGATTCGGCAGAGCAAATCGTTGAAGCACAGGTTGCCGAAACCGTGGTCGCCGAGTCGGGCGGCAAGCACGAGTCGCGCCGCCGAGGCCGTGGCAATCGCAAGCCCGGCCGTGGCCAGCAGGAAAGCGCGCAGGAAGAGCGTGTGGCGGTTGACCACAGCCGTCATGCACAGGCTCAAACTGACACGGGACACACGCACGCGCCGTCGGCCAGTGAATCCGTTTTCGAACAGCCGGAAGCCACCTGGGCACAACCGGAGGCCTTTGCAACTGAACCGGTCGCAGTAGCCGCAGAAGAAACACCGGAAGCGGGCACCGCCCAACCTAAGCGCCGCAAGGAACGCGCACCGCGCAAGACAGCCGCGAAGAAAACGAAGAAGGCAACACCGCGAAAGATCGATGAGGTCCCGGAGATCGCGGCGCCTGCTGAAGCGCCGGCAGCGTCTGTCACCGAAGAAAAAGCGCCCGTGGCCGCCAAAAAGGCAGCGCGCAAAACCGCCCCACGCAGTCGCCGTCCGCGTAAGGCAGCGGCAACGAGCGAGGCGGAATAAGCGTCTCACTTTGCGTGACGTGCACCGGATTTCCTCCGGTACACCGATAGCAATGTGAATGCCGCAACAACGCAAACTCCGTCGCAAACAAAAAGCCCCTGCTCGCAACGAGCAGGGGCTTTTCCATTTCCAGTTCGCAACACCTACAACAAACCAAACACCGCCACCCCATTCGTCGTGCCCACAAACACTTTGCCGCGCGCGATCATCGGCGTGATGAACTTGTTGCCCGCGCCCCATTGATCGCGCGTGCCGGCCTGATTGCTGTTGTACAGCTCGCTCGCGAGGTTACTTGCGTTGTACGCATGCAGGGCGCCCGTCGTGCCGTTTTCCGCCACCCAGACGATGCCGTTGCTCGAGCCATTGGCCGACACGGCCGGTGTCGCGCCGGGATAGGCAAACGTGGTTGGACTCTTTGACGATGCGGTGGTCGCGAGAAATGCACCGGAGATCGGCAGCGCCTTCAGGTTATCGTTCCAGCCGCCGTAATAGACCACACCGTTGTAATAAGCCGGCGAGCCCCAGATGCCGCCCGCGAGCGTGCCGGTCAGCACCTGCCAGTTATTGTTCGCCGTGGGACTGAATTTACCCATCGAATCGCGATCGACCACGTAGATCAGATTGTCCTTGCCCGCCGCCACCGCCAGGTGTTTGACAACGCCGCCCGCGGTCGTCTGATCCGGCAACAGCATCACGCCGCCCGAACCGAAATCGTTGTCGGCATTTGCCTCGGCCACGACGTTACTCATGGCGAAGTAATCGGTGACCTGCAGGTTTCCTAAGGACAGCTTCATCAGCGAGTTTCCGAAGTCGCCGTCAACCGGAAAGCCCTGCGCATTCAGCGTGGTGCCGAACGTGCCGTTGCCGTCGACGACGTAAATCGAGGTGCCGTCCGAGGCCATGCCTGAGCCGGCCATCCAGATCGATCCCTGGCTACCGTTCGGCGCGACGTCGAACACGCTGGTCTGCTTCAACGTGTCGGCGCTATAGGCCATCAACCAGCCGGTGTAAGCGCCTGACATGCAGTGCGCGGTCCAGCCCATATAGACGTTGCCGCCGACCAGCGTGAGCGCCGCGCGCACGGTATGCAGCGATGGATTGAAGGTGATGGTGCCGTTGACGCTCCCCGCGCCGCTACCGGGGAAGCTCGCCGCAATCTCCGTCGGGCCGCCGAGCACTTCTGCCCCCGTGGTCAGATCGAGCGCATGCAGCCGATGATGGTACCCACCGCTGCCGTCCTTGGTCATCGCCACGGCATACAGCACGCCATTCGCGCCGCGATTGCGATCGATCACCGGCGTCGACGTAATGCCGATTTCCGGCGTGATGTCCTGGCAACCGTGATCGTCACTGGGTGTCTCGCCGCTGCCGACCAACGAGACCTTCCACAATTGCGCGAAGGTGGTGGCGTCGTACGCGTACACGCTATCGTGTTCGGTGGCGACGTAGACCACATCGTGTGCGGTGCCGGCAATCGGCAGACTGGTGACGAACAGCGGCTGCGCATCGACTTTGCCGTCCGCGGCGAGAAACGCGACTTTGCCGAAGCTCGTTGAATTGACGTTCGCGAGCGTCAGCGTGGTCTCGGCGAGCATCTGGCCCGTGCGGGCGAGATCGTTGTGATGCATCAGCACGTCGGTGGCGAAGGCTGTCGTGCCCATCGACGTGCCACCCGAACTGGTCGAGCCGGTACCGCCGCTGCCGGTCGACGAGCCGCTGCCGGTGGTGCCGCCGCCGGCGGACGAACCTGAACCCGTACCCGATGAGCCACCCGAGCCGCCGCCGCAAGAAAGGAAGCAGCCGGCGACGAGTGCAATCGCCAGCCGCTCGCACACGCGGGACCACATTCTCGGATTGAACGTGCCGGTTTGCGGTCGCTGCATGGTCGCCTCGTTTGCACGATGTCCGGCTCACTCCGTGCGTCGGGCTGCGTCGAACGGCGGAGTCAGAAACGGCGGGGGCCGGCAGGGATGGAGTGGAGTGTGCGGGCTGTGCGGAACCGTCAGACAACCGGCGTCCCTGGCCCTCTATCCAAACGTACGCCCTTTGCCGGGCGGCCTGCCGCCATCGTTTCGTGTCTTTCCGCCAGAGATGACAAAAGCTTTACAGCAACAAGCTTGCCTGCCCCCTGGCGCAAACGGTGTGTTTCGGCGAAGCGAGGTTTCCGATCGACCTCAGTTTCAGTAATACGGGTAAGGCGCGTACATCACCGGAGGCGGCGCGACATACCGCGGCGGCGGAGCATAGTAGTAGGGCTGAGGTGCGTAATAGGCCGGCTGCGGCGCGTAGTAGGCGGGTTGCGGTGGCTGCGAGATCGTGTTGCCCTTCGAGGTCATGCACTGCGCGTAGGAGGCGTCGTAGCGCGCTTGCAGGCCCGCCGCGGAATACTGCGCGCCATTCGCGCCGTTCGCGCCGCCGATCAGCAAGCCGCTGCCCGCGCCGATCGCTGCGCCCGCGCCCGCATTGCCCGCCGCCGCGCCGATCAGTGCGCCGACCGCCGCGCCGCCGAGCGTGCCCAGCGCGGCGCTGTTCACGCTGTTGGTGGTCGCCGCCTGGGCGGCCGCGTTCGGGTCCGTCGAACGGTTCGCATAGTCGCGGCATGCATAGTCGTCCTGCTGGAACTGCCCGAGCGGCTCGCCGCTGCGCGGCAGCGCGACCACGCTTGGACCGCTCGGCGGCATGACCGCGCAACCGCCGAGCGCGAGCGCAACGACGGCGGCCGGTATGGCGAGGCTAATCGACTTGGTGCTGGAGATCATGTTCGTGCGCTTCAATGACATTGGAATTCAAACGTTATGCCAATCGGTATCGCGCTTGGTTACGAGATCGTTACAGAAAGTTTTTCGCTTACATTCTCGCGCGCGTTCGCGCCGCATGGTCTCACAGCCTGAAAGGCCCGCGCAGCCACGTCATATCGGGCAATGCTTGTAAGCGAAGCCGCAATCTGTTTTCGCAGGGCGCGGCCTAAACTGGCTTGCGGTAATAGTAGGCAATGAATCAGAGGATGACTCGATGAACCGGCTTGTTTTTCTGGCGGCGGTGGCTTCTGCCGCCTGCATATCGCCCGTTTTCGCGCAGTCGAACACGACATTGCCGAGCAGCGCGATCGAACCGTCGACAACGACCTTTCCCAGCGCCTCGATCGCGCAGAATTTTCAGTACATCAATCACCCGCCGCCACCTCCCGCGCCTGCGAGTTCGGCGTCGCCCAGCGGCGGCGGACGCGGTCATCGGCATCGGCAGATGTCGGCGGATTCAGATACGGCCGGGGGTGCGTCGACGCAGCCTTGATCGGACGCCCGCAGGGTCTGAATCGGCGCGGAACAAGGGTCCACCTGACCTCGCCGCAGTTACTATCTGTGACAAAGCTTGCACTCCCGACCGGCCTCGCAGGTGCCAACCCGACGACTATCTCTCCCCGTTACCTCGTAACTGCCGGAGAAACACGCGTTGCGCGCCCTCCGAAGGCTTCACCTGGCATCGTCATACCTCCAGCTGTAGCGCTGTCGCGCCTCGCCGGCGTGCTCCGTTGCCCCTGCCTGCACCACGTTCCCCAGACGTGGCGGTAAGCGGCCTCGACATGGCGCGCAAAGCGCGCGCCGTCCATCAACGGCGATGCCGCGAGCCGTGCCCGCAGGCTGCCACGCATCGCGCTCAGGCGCGGCAGATCGCGTACCAGCTGGACGGCGGTCTCGACAAACTGTGCGTCGCTGTCCGCGGCGAGATCGCGCAGACCCAGATTCTCCAGTTGGCTCAGTCCCGCGCGCCCCACTGACGTGCTGCCGACCCGCGTGACGACCGGCACTCCCATCCAGTACGAGTCGAGGCTCGTCGTATGGCCGTTATACGGAAACGTATCGAGCCCGACGTCGATCTGGTGATACGTCCGCAGATAGTCCGCGCGCGGGCGGAACGGCGTAAAGGAGACCCGCTCCTCCGCGATCCCATGATGTCCCAAACGCTCGAGTAGAAGCGCACGGGCCGCGCCGTTCGGGGCCATCAATAGCAGCCTGGCGTCCGCCACTTCGCGCATCACGTCGCCCCACAGTCTGAAGGTCGCATCTCGCAGCTTGCACGGGTTGTTCAGGCAACCGAACGTCGGATAGCCGTTCGATAGCGCAGGCAACGCATTGACCTCAGGCGTATCCGTCAACGCGTCATAGCACCAGAAAGAGTCCCGCAGACGGATGGAAACTTCGCTATACCAGGCATCGCTGCCGACCGGGTCGAGCCACGGGTCGGTGAACCGGTAGTCGATCGCATCGATGCCGGTCGTGCCCGGATAGGCGAGCCAGGCGATCTGCACCGGCGTGGGTTTGCGCGCAAACAGCAGCGGACGGCCATCCGCCATATGCATGGTCAGGTCGATCAGAATGTCGATCCGGTCGTCGCGGATCATCTGTGCGAGCTGCTCGTCGGTGAGTGCGCGTACGTCGCGCCAAACATCGGCATAAGAGGCTACGCGCTGCGTCAGATCGTCCGGCCGGGTGACGCTCGCGTAACAGAAGACTTCGAACTGTTCGTGATCGTGATGCGAGAGAAGCGGAAGCGTGAACAGCGTCTGGCAATGATCGCGGAAGTCCGGCGACACGTAGCCGATGCGCAAGCGGCGGGACGGCGTCGCATCGTTCGGATGCGGCTCGTGGGTGCCGCGATACGGTGCCTCGTGCCGCGCCGACCATCGACGGCTTTCGTCCAGTAGCGGCTGAGGATGCTCGGCCTGGAAGCTCAATGCGTAGACCAGATTGCTGTGCGCGACGACATTGTAGGGATCGCACGTGAGCGCCCGACGATAGCAATCGATGCCGTCGTCGAGGCGACCCTGGTCCTTCAGCACGTTGCCGAGATTGTTGTGCGTGACCGAATGATGCGGGTCCACGCTGAGCGCTTCGCGCAAATGAGATTCCGCCTCGGCGATGCGGCCGAGCGTACGCATCAGGGTCGCCGCATTGTTGAGCGCGGCAACGAAACCCGGGCGCAGGCGGATCGCCGTGCTAAACGCTTGCGCGGCGTCCTCGTGCGAGCCCGACTCTTGCAGGACGATACCCAGGTTGTTGTAGGCATCGGCGTGTGCCGGCGCTTGCCCGATCGCCCGCTGATAGTGGCTTACCGCTTCGCTCCGCCTACCGAGCGCATGCAGCGCATTGGCCAGGTTGTACGCTGCTTCGGGGAAGACGGGGTCTAACTCGAGCGCGTGCGTCAGCAACGCAGCGGATCGTACGAACTCGCCGCGCCGGTGAAGCGCGACGCCGAGATTCACCAGGCTGCAGGGCGAGTCGGGTGCCACGCGCACCGCTGCCTCGAGTTGCATCACGGCTTCGTCCAGACGGCCTTGCGCCTCGAGGAGTGTGCCGAGATTCGTGAGTGCGTTGGCGTCTTCGGGTTGCGCTGCGATCGCGCGGCGGTATGCGGCTTCCGCGGCATGCAGGTCGCCCTGTTGCCGGTGGCAGTTGCCGAGGTTGTTGAGCGCATCGACGTGCCCTGGTTCAAGCGCCAGCAGCGACGTATAGATCTCAATCGCAGCAGCGTATTCGCCGACTGCTTGCAGCGCCGCCGCCAGGGCGAATAGCACGTCGGCGGAGCCGGCTTCGAAAGACAGTGCTTGCAGATAGGCGTCGATCGCTTCGGTAAATCGTTGCGCGGCGGCAAACACTTGTCCTCGAACGAAGTGATATCGCGCGTTTTCCGGTGCGCGAGTCAGCGCCGCATCGAGCCACGCAAGTGCGGCCTCGTACGCGCCACCTTGCATGTCGAGCACACCGAGGCGGAACATCACGTTCGCGTCGTCGGGGTTGATCGCGAGCGTACGTTCGTACAACTCGCGGGCATGGCCGAACTCACCCGCGAGATGATGTGCCGTCGCGAGATCCAGAATCTGAGTGATTTCCATCGTGCCCCGCCGGAGGACTGCTGTTTCACCGATGTCACTTCGACCCGGACCGCTGTCCGCATCACATCCTTGTGATGCCGTCGCGCGAGGCGAACCACAGGCGGCGCGAAGGGGAACGAACATCAGCGAACGATAGCGAGCGAGTCCTTACCGAGGTTTACCATTGCTCACCACAAGAAACATGTGGCGATGCAGTCACACCGCTTCCAGCCGGGGAGCGAAACTTCACGGAAGCTTTCAAGGTTCGAAACTGTAAGCGAGCATGGCAAGCGCGCGGCGCATAGCCATGGCGGTGCACGCTCAGTTCAGCTGATGGAGAAGACGATGACGAGTCTTTCGATGGCAAGACCAGGAGCTTTCGACAAGACCGCATCCTGAATGCGGAACGCTGACGAAGCTTGCCGTCCGCAAGAAATATTCAGTAACCCGTAAGTAACAATGGATAGGAATGACGAAAGATTTGACGCGCAAATGCGACGGACGGCAAACCTGAAGAACCAAAAAGCAGAAAGCCCTCACGAAGGAGGGCTTTCTGTTTTACTACCGTTTCCAGACATCATTGCAGCGATCTGTTCGGATCTCCAATTTGATTGGATATCCGAACTATCCTGTCACGCTGCAACCGGCAAACTTACGCGAAGTTCTTCGACGCGAATGCCCAGTTGACGATGTTCCAGTACGCTTCAACGAACTTCGGACGCGCATTGCGGTAGTCGATGTAGTACGCGTGTTCCCACACGTCGATCGTCAGCAGTGCCTTCGCGTCCGTGGTCAGCGGCGTAGCTGCGTTGCTCGTCGACACCAGGTCGAGCGAACCGTCAGCCTTCTTCACCAGCCATGCCCAACCCGAGCCGAACGTGCCGACTGCGGTCTTGGCGAATTCTTCCTTGAACTTGTCGAACGAACCCCACTTGGCGTTGATCGCGTCAGCCAGTGCGCCGGTCGGTGCACCGCCACCTTGCGGCGACAGGCTGTTCCAGAAAAACGTGTGGTTCCACACCTGAGCAGCGTTGTTAAAGATGCCGCCCGATGCCTTCTTGACGATCTCTTCGAGCGACAGGTTCTCGAACTCCGTGCCCTTGATCAGATTGTTCAGGTTGGTCACATAGGTCTGGTGGTGCTTGCCGTAGTGATACTCGAGCGTCTCTTCCGACATGTTCGGAACGAGTGCGTTTTTTGCAAACGGCAGCGGCGGGAGCGTATGTTCCATGGTGCTTTCCTTGTGTCTGTATCTGTTGTGGGGGAGGCTGCGGATAAGGCTTTAGAGCACTCGATTGTAGGCGAGTTGGAATAACCCCGCAAACCAACGGACTTTATGTCCGGCATCGGCGAACATGCCGCATACATAGCGTAATTAGTGCCTTCGCACGGCGTGTGCCCGGTCTCGGCGACGGTCAAAAATGCGCTTTGGCGCGCCATCGGCGAAGTGTCAGAAACCGTCGGTCAGGCGCGGTTGCACGTCGGCGAGGGCGATGTCCGCCGCCCCTTCCGCGAGGTGTACCGTAAGGCGCCGCCCCGGCTTCAGTGACGACGGCGCACGCACCGCGCGGCCGCTCTGCGCGTCGAGCACGGCAGCATAACCACGCTCCAGTGTGCGCTGCGGGCTCAGTACTTCGAGCCGGGCGGCCAGCGTGTCGATACGCGCGGACTGACGTTCATGCTGACGTAACAATGCTGCGTCCAGGCGCTGCGAGAGCATGCCGAGCTTTGCCTGATGCGCGGCGAGATCCGGCCGCCAGCGCTGCCAGCGCATCTGCAGCAGAGAAAACCGCGCTCGGGCGTCACGCACAGGGCGCGCGCCTGCCGATGCCAGCCGCACGCTCAATTGCTGCAAATGCGTGCGCTGCCGCGCGAGCCGCTCGGCCGGCGACACCAGCCGGCGTGCGAGCCAGTCGAGTTGTTGGGCGCGCCGCTCCATCATGCGGCCGAAGCCACGGGCGAGCGTCGCATGCCGATGATCGAGCTCGCGCAGCAACAGCACGCGCTGCGGGCTGACGAGTTCGGCGGCGCCGGTGGGCGTCGGTGCGCGCACGTCGGCGGCGAAGTCGGCGATCGTGAAATCGGTTTCGTGACCCACGCCGCTCACCACCGGGATCGCGCTTTCGGCGATCGCGCGCGCCAGCACTTCTTCGTTGAACGCCCACAGGTCTTCAATCGAGCCGCCGCCGCGGCACACGATCAGCACATCGACTTCGCGCCGCGAGTTGGCCGCATCGACCATCGCGGCTACTTTGGCGCTGGCGCCCACGCCCTGCACCGGCGCCGGATAGACGATCACCGGAATATGCGGGGCGCGGCGCGACAAGGTGGTCAGGACGTCACGCAATGCGGCGGCCTGTAACGATGTCACGATACCGATCGCCCGTGGATGGGCCGGCAAGGCGCGTTTGCGTTCGGCGGCAAAGAGCCCCTCGGCTTCGAGTTGCGCCTTCAGCCTGAGAAAGGCTTCGTAAAGACGCCCCTGCCCCGTGCGGCGCACCGCTTCCACATTCAGTTGCAGCTCGCCGCGCGGTTCGTACATCGTCACCAGCGCGCGCACTTCGATGCGATCGCCTTCGCGCGGCGTGAACTCGGCGTATTGCGCGCGACCGCGGAACATCACGCAGCGCATCTGCGCCTGCGCGTCCTTGATCGAGAAATACCAATGGCCGCTCGCGGCACGCGTGAAGTTCGACACTTCCCCGGACACCCAGACGAGCGGAAACGAGCGTTCGAGCATCGTGCCAATGGCACGGTTGAGCGCGGAAACGGGGACGACAACTTCACCGCCGGGCGTGGCCGACGAAGAAAAAGGGCTTTCGGGATTCATGCGAGGAATATCGGTGACTGGCCGGACAGACGATAGACCGAGTGGCCATCGGCGTCCAGCACAGCAGACGAATTGTTAAAAGTGTCCACATGTCGGGAGCCGTTAGACGAATGCCGCCAGATCGCCCGCCAGGTCGCGTGAATTGGAAGCATGTCATTGATTTATATAGATTTTGCATCTCGTTAAAGAGAACGATTGCCGATACGGAGCGCTCGGCGCGGCCCTCTCAGCCTGTTGACGGGCAGGTTCTCCACAAAGTTATCCACAGGCTGTGGGCATCGTCCGGAACCGCCACTTGCCGCGCGGCGCGAGGTGCGTGACTTGCCGGGCGGGACGTGCGCGCGCTAGAGTGGCGGGTTCGACAGCATGTTGAAAGTCCGCCGCGCTCGCCATTACAGCCCATAGACTGCACACTGCGGGCACACCGCGCGAGCGCATCGGATATAGCCACTGTCTGACCTTTTCGCTTCACTTTTCGATTGTCCGGAGAACCGCGTTGATGCTTGCACCGCGTATTGCGCCTGGCGCTTCCATGCCGCCGTCCCGGCCCCTTTCGCCTGCTCTTGCGGCTTGCCGATGAGCGGACTGAGCGACCGTCTCGAAGCACGCCTCGCGCGCGAGTGGCAGCAGCGCGGACCGCTTGCGTGGGCGCTGACGCCCTTCGCGTGCGTGTTCGGCGCGATTGCCGCCGCGCGCCGCGCCGCTTTCTCGTTCGGCTGGCTGAAATCCGTGCGCATCGGCGTGCCGGTGGTGGTGGTCGGCAACGTTACCGTTGGCGGCACCGGCAAGACGCCGACCGTCATCGCCCTGGTCGAAGCCTTGCGCGCCGCCGGCTTTAAGCCCGGCGTGGTATCGCGTGGCTATGGCGCGCGCGTCAAAGGACCGACGGCGGTTCTCGCGACGTCGGCGGCAAGCGTCGGCGGTGACGAGCCGCTGCTGATCGCGCGTCGCACCGGCGCGCCGGTGTGGGTCTGCCCTGATCGCGTCGCGGCCGCGCAGGCGCTGTGCGCCGCGCATCGCGAAATCGACGTGATCGTCAGCGACGACGGCTTGCAGCACTATCGCCTCGAACGCGACGCCGAATTGGTGGTCTTCGATCACCGGCTCGGCGGCAATGGTTTCCTGCTGCCGGCCGGTCCGCTGCGCGAGCCGCTGTCGCGCCATCGCGATGCGACGCTGATCAACGACCCGTACGCCCGCACGCTGCCTCCCTGGCCGAACACGTTCGCGCTGCAACTCGCGCCCGCCGACGCCTGGCATCTCGACAACCCCGCTCTGCGCCGCCCGCTCGCGCAATTCAGCGGCGAGCGCGTACTGGCCGCGGCCGGCATCGGCGCGCCGGAGCGTTTTTTCGCGACGCTGCGCGCGGCCGGCCTCACGCCCGCTACCCGCGCCTTGCCGGATCACTACGCGTTCGAACGCAATCCTTTTGCGGACGTCGACGCGGACGCCATCCTGATAACTGAAAAGGATGCGGTAAAATTAGGGTCCTGGCACGACGCGCGCATCTGGGTTGTCCCTGTCGAAGCCGCGCTCGATCATCGCCTCATTGCATTAGTTGTGGAGAAAGTCCGTGGACGCTCGCCTGCTTGAAATTCTCGTCTGCCCGATCTGCAAGGGCCCGCTCAGCTACGACCGTTCTGCGCAGGAACTGATCTGCAACGCGGACAAACTTGCCTATCCGATCCGCGACGGCATTCCGGTGATGCTGGTCGACGAAGCACGCCAGACCGTGGAAGGCACGCCGGTCGACCTGAATCCGGGCTCGGTGGCCTGAATCAGCTTTTGCCCGACGCGAGGCGGGTGCGGCGCGAGACCATTCAGCGCGTCGCGCGTGTCTAGTCCGCAATTGCCGCATTTGCCGTCCTGTTTGCAGTCTTTCCCATCAGCGCCCGCCCTGCACTTGCGAGCGCTTTCTTCCGGTTTCATCGCCGCTCGTCCTTCCGATGACCAACGCTAACGCCACCACTCCCCCGTTCATCGCCGTCGTGCCGGCCCGGCTCGCTTCGACGCGTCTGCCCAACAAGCCGCTCGCCGACATCGGCGGCAAGCCGATGGTGGTGCGGGTCGCCGAACGCGCACGCGAATCGGGCGCGCAGCAGGTGCTGATCGCCTCCGACGCGCAAGCGGTGCTGGATGTCGCCCGCGAGCACGGTTTCGAAGCCGTGCTGACGCGCGCCGATCATCCGTCGGGCACCGACCGTCTCGCGGAAGTAGCGGCCCAGTTCGGCTGGAGTGACGAAACGATCGTGGTGAACGTTCAGGGCGATGAGCCGCTGATCGACCCGGCCCTCGTGTGCGGCGTGGCGTCGCACCTGGCTTCGAGCCCTGGCTGCGCGATCGCCACCGCCGGGCATCCGATCACCGACCCCGCGGAAATTTTCAATCCGAACGTCGTCAAGGTCGTGCTCGATGCGCGCGGCGTCGCGCTGTATTTCTCGCGCGCGCCGATTCCGTGGGCACGCGACGCGTATCAGCCGCATTGGCCCGACGTCGCGTCGATGCCCACGCCGCCGGCCCCCGCAGTCGTCCACCGGCATATCGGCCTGTACGCGTACCGCGCCGGATTCCTGCGCTCGTATCCGGGTCTCGCGATCTCGCCGATCGAGCAGGTCGAAGCGCTCGAACAACTGCGCGCGATGTGGCATGGTGAGCGAATCGCCGTGCTCGTCACGCAGAATGCGCCGCTGCCCGGCGTCGACACGCCCGCCGATCTCGCGCGCGTACAGGCTTTATTCGGGGCTTGAGCGGAAAAACCCATGGCATAATCGGACGGTTGTGCGCGCCTCCCTTTTAACGCGAGAGTCAGGGTTTGCCCCGGTCGCATCGTTGTGGTCTTGCAGCGCCGTCGTGTTCGACGTGCAGCGCGAGACGCGAAACGGAAGCCGATGCGGGTCCCTCGACGAATCGCGGGATGGCTGCAGCGTCACCAAAGAATTCACATAGATCTGGAGATATCACATGCGTTTGATCCTTTTGGGTGCGCCCGGCGCGGGCAAGGGCACTCAGGCAAACTTCATCAAGGAAAAATTCGGCATTCCGCAAATTTCCACCGGTGACATGCTGCGCGCCGCCGTCAAGGCAGGCACGCCGCTCGGTCTTGAAGCCAAGCGTTTTATGGATGCCGGCGAACTGGTCACGGACGAGCTGATCATCAATCTGGTGAAGGAACGCCTGCAGCAGCCGGATTGCGCGAACGGTTATCTGTTCGACGGTTTTCCGCGCACCATTCCGCAAGCGGAAGCTATGAAGCAGGCAGGCGTCGCGATCGACTACGTGCTGGAAATCGACGTGCCGTTCGAAGAGATCATCGTGCGTATGAGCGGCCGCCGCTCGCACGCCGCGTCGGGACGCACGTACCACGTCAAGTTCAACCCGCCGAAGGTTGAAGGTGTGGACGACGTGACGGGCGAACCGCTGATCCAGCGCGACGACGACAAGGAAGAAACGGTCAAGAAGCGCCTCGACGTGTACGTTGCGCAAACCAAGCCGCTGATTGAGTACTACAACAACTGGGCGCAAAACGGCGACCCGGCGACTTCGCTGACGGCACCGCAATATCGCCGCATTTCGGGCCTCGGCTCGGTCGACGAAATTCGCAACCGCGCGTTCGACGCGTTGAAATAATCGCGCATTTGCGGTTGTCGCTCGAAAAACCCGCCCATTCCGGCGGGTTTTTTATTGCCTGCGGCGTGGCGTGGCGTTCGCGCTTCTCCGGTCTCCGTCGTCCACGATGCCCTGCATTGATTAGCCATCCGTAGCAGTTCAGCGGCACTATGGGTTTTCGACCCCCAGGGGCCACACCCGGCCGGCATCCCCGCCGCTTCGCTTTCCGCATTGCAGCATAGCCGTTACAATCGATCATCGAAAAGATATTCGATCGAGACATTACTGAACTGAAGCAAAGGAGAAGACATGGAGATTCGTGACAACGTATTCCTGATCACCGGCGGTGCATCGGGTCTCGGCGCGGCCACGGCGCACCTTTTGGTCGAAAACGGCGGCAAGGTGGTGCTGGCCGATCTGAATCAGGATGCCGGAGAGGCGCTCGCGAAGGAACTCGGCGGCGTGTTCGTCAAGTGCGACGTGAGCCGCGAAGACGACGCTACGCAAGCGGTCGAAGCCGCCACGAAGCTCGGCACGCTGCGCGGCCTCGTCAATTGCGCGGGCGTTGCGCCCGCCATCAAGACGGTCGGCAAAGACGGCCCGCATCCGCTCGAGTCGTTCGCTCGCACCATCTCCATCAATCTGATCGGCACCTTTAACATGATCCGGCTCGCCGCCGCGGCCATGTCGAAGAACGAACCGAATGCGAATGGCGAGCGTGGCGTGATCATCAACACGGCATCGGTGGCCGCGTATGACGGCCAGATCGGCCAGGCCGCCTACGCTGCGTCCAAGGGCGGCGTGGTCGGCATGACGCTGCCAATCGCACGCGACCTGTCGCGCAACGCAATCCGCGTAATGACGATTGCCCCGGGCATCTTCGAAACGCCGATGCTGCTCGGCATGCCGCAGGAAGTGCAGGACGCGCTCGGCGCGATGGTGCCGTTCCCGCCACGCCTCGGCAAGCCGGCCGAGTACGCGATGCTGGCCAAGCAGATCTTCGACAATCCGATGCTCAACGGCGAAGTGATTCGCCTGGACGGCGCGATCCGGATGCAGCCGAAGTAATGATTTACCCGGCGCGGCGCTTTATGCGGCTGCGCTAATGAAAAACGCCTGCACCGCATGAATCATATGCGTCATGTGCAGGCGTTTTGTTTTTACCGGTAGGCCGGAAAGCGGCTCTTAGTCGCGATCGTCGTACTGGGTGCGTTGACGCAGTTCGTGCAACTGCGACTCCACCACCGTCGCGTCCTCCGCATCCGGCCGATCGCCGAGATAGCGTTCGAGGTCTTCGAGCGCCGGGCGCAGATAATCGAGCCGCGCGTAGGCGAAACCGCGATCGCGCACTTCTTCGATACTGTCCGGCAGCAGAATCACGAGACGCTGCTGCACAGCCAGCAGACGCTGCCAGCGTTCCGTCTGAAGATACGTGGACTTCAGATTGCGCAGCATGCGAGCGATGATCTCGCGGCGCGTGGCCGGCTGCAGCAAGATGCGCAGCGCCCTGCTCACCGACTCGCCCGCCGACGCCACATACGGCTCCAGCATGTCCACCATCTGCGATTCGGACAGCGAATGCCCGCTAGTCGGATCGAGCATCACGTCGCCATCCGGCGTGGTGACGCGCAACAGGAAGTGGCCCGGAAACGACACACCGCGCGCCGGGACGCCGATCTGCTCGGCCATCTCCAGATACAGCACCGCCAGCGAAATCGGAATGCCGCGGCGCCGCTTGAGCACCATATTCAGATGGCTGTTGTCGGGATCGTAATAATCGTTGAGGTTGCTGGCGAAACCCAGCTCGCGGAAGAAGAAACGGTTGAGAATGCCGACCTTCTGCCTGATGTCGGCATCGTCCGGCATGCGGCGCTGCAAACGCAAAACCAGCTCGTCGATCTCGGCCAGCGTGCCTTGCAAATCGAGATCGGGATAAGCGTCCTGCGCGAGCGAGAGCGCCGCCTCGGTCAGCGGCAGGCTGTCATCTTCGGCAACCAGCGTACTGAAATAGTCGAGAACTCGCGTCATCGTGATCACTTCACTCGCCTTTTGAAATACGCGTACTTGAAGCCCATCAGCCAAAGCATACCGAAATATAGCGCGGCGAACAGTACCAGGCACGCCCCCAGCAACACGATCCGGTCGACCGGCCGGTTATGCATGCCGATCCAGTCGAAGCTGATCGCAAGCCAATGCATCGTGCCGGCCAGCACCAGACAGGCGCCGAACAACTGCACGAAGAACTTCAACCAGCCGTTCGACGGCATGTAGATGCCGCGCTTGCGCAAGCCGAGGAACAGGAATAGAGCGTTGACGCAAGCGCCAAGCCCGACGCTCAACGTGAGACCCGCATGCGCGAAGATTGGCACGAACAGATAGTTACTCAGTTGCGTGACGATCAGCACGCCGATGCCGATTTTCACCGGCGTCTTGATGTCCTGTTTCGCGTAAAAACCGGGCGCGAGGATCTTGATGAGAATCAGGCCGATCAGGCCGATGCCGTAGGCCGACAGCGCACGGCCAACCATGACCACCGAATTGCCGTCGAACTTGCCGTAGTGGAACAGCGTCGCGGTGAGCGGCTGGGCGAAGAAGAACAGCGCGACGGCGCTCGGGGCGGCCAGCAGAAAAGTGACGCGCAGCCCCCAGTCGAGCAGCGACGAATACTCGTGCGGATCGGCGTCCACGTGTGCCTTCGAGAGGCTCGGCAGCAGGATCGTGCCGAGCGCGACGCCGAGCAACGCAGTGGGAAACTCCATCAGCCGGTCGGCGTAATTGATCCAGGAGACGGCGCCCGGGCCGATGCGCGACGCAATATTAGTGTTGATGATCAGGCTGATCTGCGCGACCGACACGGCGAACATCGCCGGCACCATCTTCGACAGCACCCGCTTCACGCCACGGTGCGCGAGCGCCTTCAGCGGATTCAGGCCGATACGCGGCAGCATGTCGATCTTCTTCAGACCGGGCAGTTGCACGACGAATTGCAGCACGCCGCCGGCGATCACCGCCCACGCGAGCGCGTAGACCGGCGTTTGCAGGCGCGGCGCGACAAACACTGCCGCGACGATGAACGCGACGTTCAGCAGGACCGGGGCGAACGCGGGCAGCGAAAAGTTCTTGTACGTATTCAGCACGCCCGACGCCAGCGACGTCAGCGAGATGAAAATAATGTACGGGAACATGATGCGCGTCATCGTGACCGCTAGCGCATAGGCCTGGCCTTCATGCGCGAGCCCTGACGCGACAATGAACACGACGCCCGACGCCCCCACCACACCGATCAGCGAGAGAATCGCGAGCGCCCAGGCCAGTACGGTCGAGGTCGCGTCGACGAGCGCCTTGGTGGCGTCGTGTCCTTGCTGGTTCTTGAATTCGGCCAGAATCGGCACAAAGGCTTGCGAGAAAGCACCCTCGGCGGAAATGCGGCGCAGCAGATTGGGAATGCGGAAGGCGACGTAAAACGCGTCAGTATATTGACTGGCGCCGAACGCGCGGGCGATCAGCGTTTCGCGGGCCAGTCCGGTCACGCGCGACAGCAGCGTGAAGCCGCTGACCGTCAGCAGGGCTCGGAATAGATTCATGGGGCGCTTATTATACGGGTGCCGCAGGTGCGGACGACGAGCCGGAACGCGAATCGGACCGATTTGCGCCGCAGACGTTCGGTCGGATGAGCGGATCGGGTTGTTTTTTGTTGCTTGCCGCGGATTCCGCGAGTCGCACCCTCGCTGCCGCGCTTGCCCGTTGTGGCGGCGCCAAGACGTTCGTGAATCGCCGAAACTCGCCAAAACTAACAGAATCCCCAGCGAGGCGCGCCGACCCGGCGTATCAGAATTGGCGATTCCTCGTTGCCACGTGCCTGATTTTGTTGCTATAATCGCCGGTTTCGAAGCTCGCTCAATTTTCGGACGGGTTTTCGAGGAGGTTCGGGCACGCAGTAGGCAGGCGTCGCTCCAGCGGCGCGCAAGCCATATTGAGGCGCCAACCAGCCTCGAAATACACCGGAACACGGGCCCGCCTTCGCGTAGGCCGATCGATTTTTCGAATTATTTCGACACTTTTGCGCTCTTGGGCAATCGCTTCCAAGAGTTCGATCTAAAAGCAGCACCTCACCACTTGAAGGTCAGGTACTGGAAACAGGAACAGGATAAGGAACCGTCATGGCTAACTCCGCACAAGCACGCAAGCGCGCCCGCCAGGCCGCCAAGGCAAACTCGCACAACTCGGCACTGCGCTCGAAGTTCCGCACGGCTATCAAGGCTGTCCGCAAGGCAATCGAAGCAGGCGACAAGGCTAAGGCCGTCGAGATCTTCCAGGCATCGTCGAAGACCATCGACATCATCGCCGACAAGAAAATCGTTCACAAGAACAAGGCAGCTCGTAACAAGAGCCGTCTGGCTGCAGCCCTCAAGGGTCTGCAAGCACCCGCAGCGCAGTAAATTCGGTCAGCCCGCTTCGGTGGGCTACCTCCTGTTTCCGCTGCTACAGAAAAGCCCGCTTCGGCGGGCTTTTTTGCTTGGCCCGACGGAAACGGACGCTGACTCACGCCTGCTCGCGAGTCAGTTGGCTGCACATCGAAGCCACCCGCCTTGAAGCCAATGCTTCAGGCGCAAAAAAACCCGCCAATGGCGGGTTTTTCTTTTGCCGATCCGGCCCGGCTAGCTCGCGTTAGATCACGTGCCTTTTCTCTTGCGGCGTAGCGTGCTCGAGTTGCAACTCGCAAGCCTCGGTCACGAGAAGGTCATTATCTTTCGCGAAGTTGAGAACGAAATCGAAGGCCATCGGCTCGATGTCGCGCAAGCGCGAATCGAGAATCACGCATTTGAGGTCACCGATCATGGTGGGCCGGACATACAACGAGTATTGCAGGTAAGCATTCGGGCCCCTGCCCCGTGGGCTGGGACCAAAGCACGCCATGACGCCTGCGAGCCGCTCCGACCAGTCACTCGGCCGAAACTTTTTTCCGGTCGACGTGATGCCCTGAATGAAATATTCGGTTGGAGCTGCTTCGGCCATGTAGGAATACCTGTGTGACTGCCCAGCGGGATGACGGCAAAGCTGACTGCAAAGCGGCTTTGGGATGCCTGAACACGTTGGCCACGCCTGAATGGCGAGCTGCGCCGCCAGAAACCACGAAGGGCCAGATAAGCCGCCTCGGCGCTCATCTTGACGGCGCATCGCGACGAAACTTTCCGGAGTGCGCGAGCCGTGTCCCGCGAGCTTAATACCGGCCTGCTGGGCTTAGGGATAACCGGTAGATTATAGCGCAGCGGACCTTTTTCCGCAGCGCACACAAGCCTCGTTTGAACGTTGCGAAAGGCTTTCAGACAGCTTGCCTGGCCTTTTGGCCGACTCGTCAAACGGGGCGAAATCCTTTATGCTGCATTGAGTTACCACAAAAGACGGCGGCGCCGTCCGGCAATCCTGCCGGGTGAGACCGCCGTATTTGTTTCATGACCGCCAAGAAAATTCGCCACTACCTGCAGTTCAAGGATTTCTCGCTGGAAGACTACGAGTACGTGCTGGAACGCGCGCGCATTCTGAAACGCAAATTCAAGAACTACGAGACTTACCACCCGCTGCACGACCGTACACTGGCGATGATCTTCGAGAAAAACTCGACGCGCACGCGCCTGTCGTTCGAAGCCGGCATCTTCCAGCTGGGCGGCCACGCCGTCTTCATGAGCACACGCGACACGCAGCTCGGGCGCGGCGAGCCGATCGAAGACGCCGCGCAAGTGATCTCGCGCATGGTCGACATCATCATGATCCGCACCTTCGGCCAGGACATTCTCACGCGCTTTGCCGAAAATTCGCGCGTGCCGGTGATCAATGGGCTGACCAACGAATATCACCCGTGCCAGGTGCTGGCGGACATCTTCACGTATTTCGAACATCGCGGTCCGATTCGCGACAAGACGGTCGCGTGGGTCGGCGATGCGAACAACATGCTGTACACGTGGATCGAAGCCGCCCAGATTCTCGGTTTCAAGCTGCGCCTGTCCACGCCGCCGGGCTACAAGCTCGACCACGCCATGGTCGCCGCCGAAAGTGCCCCGTTCTATCAGGAATTCGACGACCCGAACGAGGCCTGCACGGGCGCCGATCTGGTCACCACGGACGTGTGGACCAGCATGGGCTTCGAGGCTGAAAACGAAGCCCGCAAGAAAGCCTTTGCAGACTGGTGCGTCGACGCCGAAATGATGGCGCGCGCCAATTCTGACGCATTGTTCATGCACTGCCTGCCTGCCCACCGCGGCGAGGAAGTCAGCGCGGAAGTGATCGACGGCCCGCAAAGTGTCGTGTGGGACGAAGCGGAAAATCGTCTGCACGTGCAAAAGGCGTTGATGGAATACCTGCTGCTCGGCAAGCTGAATCACTAAGCGAGCCGGCTACGCAGCACCTGCGTGAAGCGTGACGGGGCCTTGAATACGAGGCAAGGCATCCACGTTTAACGCCACGCATCGAGCCGGCGTCCGCGAAAGCAAACGGAACCGGCTCACCCACCGCAGCACTCCAAAAACGCGGGCAAGCGGCGGTTTAGTGTCAAAATAGTGGTTTTCCGCGCTCCGGAACCGCCGGCGCGCCTTGTTTTCCAGCTTTCTCCAGCTACGAGTTCACCATGAGCGATATCAAGAAAGTCGTGCTCGCCTATTCGGGCGGCCTCGACACCTCCGTCATCCTGAAGTGGTTGCAGGACAATTACGACGCCGAAGTCGTCACGTTTACGGCCGACATCGGCCAGGGCGAAGAGCTGGAACCGGCGCGCAAGAAAGCCCTGCAACTCGGCATCAAACAGGACAACATCTTCATCGAAGACCTGCGCGAAGAATTCGTGCGCGACTACGTGTTCCCGATGTTCCGCGCCAACACGATCTATGAAGGCGAATACCTGCTGGGCACGTCGATCGCACGTCCGCTGATCGCCAAGCGTCAGATCGAAATCGCCCGCGCCACTGGCGCGCAAGCGGTCTCGCACGGCGCAACCGGCAAGGGCAACGACCAGGTTCGCTTCGAACTCGGTTATTACGCGCTGGAACCGGGCATCAAGGTGATCGCACCGTGGCGCGAATGGGATCTGCTGTCGCGCGAAAAACTGCTCGCGTACGCTGAAAAGGCCGGCATTCCGATCGAAATGAAGCACAAGCAAGGTGGCGCGCCGTATTCGATGGACGCGAACCTGCTGCACATCTCGTTCGAAGGCCGTCACCTGGAAGACCCGAAGGCCGAAGCCGAAGCCGATATGTGGCGTTGGACGGTGTCGCCGGAACAGGCGCCCGACCAGGCTGAATACCTCGACATCGAGTACGAGCACGGCGACCCGGTCGCGATCAACGGCAAGCGTCTGTCGCCGGCGGAAATGCTGACCGAGCTGAACCGTCTGGGTGGCAAGCACGGCATCGGCCGTCTGGACCTGGTCGAAAACCGTTACGTCGGCATGAAGTCGCGCGGCTGCTATGAAACGCCGGGCGGCACGATCATGCTGAAGGCGCACCGCGGCATCGAGTCGATCACGCTCGACCGCGAAGTGGCCCACCTGAAAGACGACCTGATGGCCCGTTACGCATCGCTGATTTACAACGGCTACTGGTGGAGCCCGGAGCGTCGCGCAATCCAGGTACTGATCGACCATACGCAAGAAAAGGTCAACGGCTGGGTGCGTGTGAAGCTGTACAAGGGCAGCGTCTCGGTTGTCGCGCGCGATTCGAAGGAAACGCTGTTCGACAAGACGATCGCTACGTTCGACGACGACGGCGGTGCGTACAACCAGGCCGACGCTGGCGGGTTCATCAAGCTCAACGCGCTGCGTATGCGGATTGCGGAGAATGCGCGTCGTCAGCGCGACTAAGCGTTAGCATTAGCGAAGTTAAGCGCCGAAAAGCGCAACCTAAGCCGAAGCTCAGATGCAAAAAGGCGCCGGGAGGAAGCTCCCGGCGCCTTTTTCATTGCTGCATGCCACTCACGCAATCACAAGCAAACCGGCTCCGCTTCCAGTTCAACTCCAAATCGCGCCAGCACATCGCGCTGAACCGCCTTTGCGAGCGCCAACACCTCGGCGCCGCTCGCCCCGCCGCGATTGACCAGCACCAGCGCCTGCCGTTCATGCACGGCCGCCGCACCCATCGCGCGGCCTTTCCAGCCACATCGATCGATCAGCCAGCCCGCCGCGAGCTTCACCCGGCCGTCCGGCTGCGGGTAAGACACAAGCTCGGGCTCCTTGACCTTCAGCGCTTCGAACTGCGTGGCTTCGACGACCGGATTCTTGAAGAAACTCCCGGCGTTACCCAACTGAAGCGGATCGGGCAGCTTGGCGCGCCGCACCGCGACTACCGCGTCGAAAATCGCCTGCGCACTCGGCGCGGCGGCATCGGCATGACCACCGGCAGCCAGTTCACGCGCGATATCCGCATAGCCCGCGCGCGGCTGCCAAACCTTCGGCAAACGGAAAGTGACCGACGTGATGACAAACCGGTCGCGCCCTTCCCGCTTGAAAAAACTGTCGCGGTAACCGAATCGGCACGCCTTTGCATCGAGCTCGACGACGGCGCCCGTTTCGAGCTCAATCGCCCGCAGCGACGCAAATCGCTCGCACATCTCCAGCCCATATGCGCCGATGTTCTGAATCGGCGCTGCGCCCACCGTGCCCGGAATCAGCGCAAGGTTCTCCAGCCCAGGCAGCCCTTGCGTCAAAGTCCACGCGACAAAGTCATGCCATGGCTCGCCGGCTGCCGCCTCGACGTACCATGCATCATCGTCCTCGCGCACGACGCGGCGGCCTTGCAGCGCCACCAGCAGCACCAGTCCGGCGAAGTCGCCCGTCAGCACGACATTGCTGCCGCCGCCCAGCACCAGCCGCGGCAAGCCGGCAGCACGCGGATCGCGCACGGCAGCCATCAGTTGCGCTTCGTGTTCGATCCGGCACGCAAACTGCGCGCGAACATCGAAACCGAAGGTGTTATGCGCCTTCAGCGGATAGCCGGCAATGAACGCGGCGGAGTCGGATCGGGACATCGGAATGAGAAGAATGGAACGGCCAGCTAAACGACATCGGGCCGCGGCCGCACGACAATGCGCGGCGGCCTTAGGCAAAAGGGAGTGGCGTCGGTAAAATGACGTCCGGTCCGTGATTATAGCGAGTGCCTCGTGAGCAGCCGACCGGCCGCGCCACGCACCGCAGCACTATTGGGAGAAAACAATGCCATCGTTTGACGTCGTCTGCGAAGCAGACATGATCGAAGTCAAGAACGCGATCGAGCAGTCCAACAAGGAAATTTCAACCCGCTTCGACTTCAAAGGGTCGGACGCGCGCGTCGAGCACAAGGAAAGCGAAATCACCGCCTACGCCGACGACGACTTCAAGCTCGGTCAGGTGAAAGACGTCCTGCTGTCAAAAATGGCCAAGCGCAATGTGGATGTGCGCTTTCTCGACTACGGCAAGATCGAGAAGATCGGCGGCGACAAGGTCAAGCAGATCATCAAGATCAAGAAAGGTGTGTCTGGCGATCTGTCGAAGAAAATCGTGCGTCTCGTGAAGGACAGCAAGATCAAGGTCCAGGCGAGCATTCAGGGCGACGCGGTGCGCATCACCGGTGGCAAGCGCGACGATCTGCAAAGCGTGATCGCGATGCTGCGCAAGGACGTGACTGACACTCCGCTCGACTTCAACAACTTCCGCGACTGAACTCGCGTCACGCTCAAGGCCGAGCGCGTGTCGCCCCTCGGCAATGGGCGTGCGTTGAGGCTCGGCAAGGGGCCGCATTGACACTCGGCACCCGACTCAGCACCCGCACGGATTGCATGCGCTCAGCACATGACCCATGCGCGTTCAGCTCGTACTTCGTGAAGGCACTCAGGCACGCCGGCTAACACCCGGCCGTACCCCGCCCACGCTCAAGGTTCGTTACCACCCGCCGCGCTAGGCCGCTGCGTCTGGTTTCTTCTTCGCGCCGATACGGCTTTCCTGCCCGCGCATCAATTTGGCGATGTTGCCGCGGTGGCGCCAGACTAGCAGCGAACTCATCACGACAATCGCCAGCGCGATGATATGCGGCCCGAACAGAAAGCCGTCGAAGATCGGTGCGAACACCGCCGCGGCCAGTGCCGCCAGCGAAGAATAGCGCGTGAAAAACGCCACGATCAGCCACGTAAGCAAGGTGGCCACGCCAAGGATCGGGTTGATCGCGAGCAGCACGCCCGCCGCGGTGGCCACGCCCTTGCCGCCTTTGAAGCGGAAGAAGATCGGATACAGATGGCCGAGAAACACAGCAATGGATGCAATCGCGACTGACATATCGTCGAGGCCGTAACGCGCGCCGAAGTGCACCACGAACCACACCGGCAGCCATCCTTTAAAGGCGTCGCCGATCAGGGTGAGAATCGCGGCCTTCTTGCTGCCGCTGCGCAGCACGTTGGTAGCGCCCGGGTTGCCCGAGCCGTATGAGCGCGGGTCGTCCAGCCCCATGGCGGCGCTCACGATCACGGCAAACGACACCGAGCCGATCAGGTAGGCAACGACAGCAACGATCAGGTTTTGCATCTGGGACTCTTATAAGGATCGGCGGTCTGAAACTCGACACCCCAACCGCAACAGGGAACAAGGCGGCGCACATTCTACCGAACCCACCCGCCCGGAAAACATTGAGACAAACGTCAATCGACGCTCGCGCACTGAACCGGCTTCGCCGCCAGCAAGCCGGTCAAAATCGTGGGCTCGATGCTGACCAGAAAACCGCGCCGCCCGCCGTTCAGCCAGATCTTGTCCATCTCGAGGATGCTCGACTCGACGTACACCGGCATCTGTTTGCGCGTACCAAACGGCGATGTGCCGCCGATCAGATAGCCGGAATGCCGGTTCGCCACCTCGGGTTTGCATGGCTCGACGCGTTTCACACCGATCTGTCGCGCCAGATTCTTGGTGCTGACGGTGCGATCGCCGTGCATCAACACGATCAGCGGCTTGGCGTGCTCGTCTTCCATCACCAACGTCTTCACGACATGGTGTTCGTCCACGCCGAGCTGGCGCGCCGATTCCTCGGTGCCGCCGTGCTCCACGTAATCATAAGGATGTTCGCCGAAAGTGACGCCGTGACGGCGCAGAAACTGCGTCGCGGGCGTTTCGGAAACGTGTCTGGATTTGCTCATCGGCGCATTGTAATGGCGAGTTTGCGCAACGGCTATTTGCCGAACGGCCAATTGTGCGGGATCGGCGATTGTGGCACGATCGTTCGCAAATCTTTCGGCACACTGTATGCCGGGCACTGAATACGTTTAGCGACTATGCAGAGCGCGAACTCTGGTCGACAGCTTTGCATGGGACCAGAGTAAGGCGCTAAAGCGCCAACTCTGGTCGACACAGGAGACAGCATTGAGCCTCGATTCATCCACCCGTTCCACGATCGACATTCCCGCGCTGCTGGCCGCCCTGCCCACGCGTATTGCCGACATTCCGGCGCTCGCGGCCGCGCGCGATCCGCAACACGTCGCCCTGATCGAGGATGCGCGCCGCCTCACCAGCGCGCAGCTTCTGGAAGCCGTCAATGCCACCGCCGCGCAGTTGCGCGAATGGGGCGTGCGTGGCGGCGATCGCGTGATGATCGTGGCCGAGAACAGCATCGTGCAGATCGTGCTGCTGTTCGCCACCGCGCAACTCGACGCGTGGGCGCTGGTGTCGAATGCCCGTCTGTCCGCCGCCGAACTCGACGCGATCCGGGCGCACGCGCAGCCTCGCTTGGTCGCGTATGAGGTCGAAAGCTCCGTGGATGCCCAACAGCATGCGCAGCGGCACCAAGCCACGACAGCGCCTGCCATCACGCCGGATATCGGCGCCTGGTCGTACACGATCGACGCCGACGCGAAAGCCGAGCCGGTCGAAGCCGCGAATGACCGTCAATGCGCCGCGCTGATCTACACCACGGGAACCACGGGCGCGCCGAAAGGCGTAATGCTGTCCCACCGCAATCTGCTCTTCATCGCAGCCGTCTCGAGCCGTTTGCGCAATGTCGGTCCGGACGATGTCGTGTACGCCGTTCTGCCGATCTCGCACGTGTACGGCTTTGCGTCGGTCTGCCTCGGCAGCCTGCACGCCGGCGCGACCTTGCGCCTCGCTCCGCGTTTCGCACCGGAAGCGGTGCGGCGGGCGCTCGCCGACGAGCGCGTGTCGATCTTTCAGGGCGTCCCGGCCATGCACGCCAAACTGCTCGAACATTTGCAAACGCACGGCCACGCGTGGTCCGCGCCGCGTCTACGCTTTGCCTATTCGGGCGGCTCGCCGCTCGACGCCGCGCTCAAGGCGCACGTCGAAAGCGTCTACGGCCTGCCGCTCCACAACGGCTATGGCATGACCGAGAGCAGTCCGACCGTCTCCCACACCATGCTCGATGCGCCGCGCAGCGATTGCTCAGTCGGTGAGGTCATTCCTGGCGTCGAGGTGCGGTTCGTCGGACTCGACGGCGTGGATGCCGCGCCGGGCGAAATCGGCGAACTGTGGGTGCGTGGCCCGAACGTGATGCTGGGCTACTACCGCAGCCCAGAGCAGACCCGCGCCGTCGTTACCGAAGACGGCTGGCTCAAGACCGGCGATCTCGCCCGGCAGGACGCGGACGGCGCATTGCATATCGTCGGGCGCAGCAAGGAGCTGATCATCCGCTCGGGCTTCAACGTGTATCCCGCGGAAGTCGAGCACGTGTTGAACGCGCATCCGCAGGTGGTGCAGTCGGCGGTGATCGGGCGCGCGGTGGAGGGTAACGAGGAAGTGGTCGCGTTCGTCGAATTGATCGCGGGCGCGACGGTGACGCCGGCTGAACTGATCGCGTGGTGCGGCGAGCGTCTCGCGCCGTACAAGCGCCCTGCCGAAGTGAAGGTGCTCGCCGCGCTGCCGGCCGCGTCGACTGGCAAGATTCTCAAGCACCGGCTTCGCGAATTCGTCTAACGCGCCTCACCCGCGCGGATGATGCTGCGCATGCAGCGACTTCAAGCGTTCGCGGGCCACGTGCGTATAGATTTGCGTGGTCGAGATATCCGTATGACCGAGTAGCAACTGAACGACGCGCAAATCGGCGCCATGGTTCAGCAGGTGCGTCGCGAACGCGTGCCGCAACGTATGCGGCGAGAGCGGCGCGCGCACGTCGGCCGCCGCCGCGTGACGCTTGATGATGTTCCAGAACTGCTGGCGGGTCATGCCCTCCGCGCGGCTCGTGACGAACAGCGCATCCGTCGCGCGCGCACCGAGCAAAGCCGGACGCGCTTCGCGCAGATAACGTTCGATCCAGCCGTGCGCCTCTTCGCCGAACGGAATCAGGCGCTCTTTCGAACCCTTGCCCATCACGCGCACTACGCCTTCGTTCAGGCCCACTTCCACCGTCTTCAGCGTGACGAGTTCGGTGACACGCAAGCCGCTTGCGTACATCAATTCCAGCATGGTGCGATCGCGCAGGCCCAAGGGCGTGCCGATATCCGGCGCACCTAGAAGCGCTTCGACTTGCGCTTCGCTGAGCGTCGACGGAAAACGCGGCGGTTGCTTGGCTGAACGGATACGCACCGTCGGATCGGCCTTTGCGCGATGCTCGCGCACGGCCCAGCCGTAATAGCGGCGAAACACCGAGAGCCGCCGGTTCGCCGAAGTGGATTTGTCTTTCTGACGAGCCGCGCTGTAGGCGTTGAGATCGGCCTCGCTGGCCGTGTCGAGCGACGTGTTGCGGGCTTGCGCGAGCCATTCGCAGAACAGGCGCAGATCGCGCCGGTACGCATCGAGCGTGTTGCGCGACAAGCCGTGCTCGAGCCACAACGCGTCGCAGAAGGCGTCGATCGAGGCCGAGCTCGATACAAACAAAGGTGACGCGATGGGCGCGTCGTCAGCCACGGTGTCGCTCATGCGTAGGAAATGCCTTCATGCGCCAGAAGCCAGCGCTTGACGTTGCGAAAGAAGCCGTCTCCGGCGTGATGCGCGAATCCGCCGATGCCGCTCGCACTAACCACCCGATGACACGGGATCACGATCGGAAAGTAATTGGAACCACACGCCTGGCCGACCGCGCGCGGCACACTACCTAGCTGCCGTGCAAGTTGCCCGTAGGTCAACACGACGCCCGGCGGGATGTCGCTGATCGCTTGCCACACGCGCCGCTGAAACGGGGTGCCGACCGCTGCCAGCGGCAATTCGAACTTCGCGGACGCCCGCTCGAAATATTGCTCGATCTGCTCGACGGCCTGCTTTGCCAGAGGCGTGTCCGGCGTCACGCTCTGCACCGACTCCGGCAGATAGACGATCTCACGTACGGCCTCGCCTTCGAGGCGAATGCCGACCTTGCCGAACGGTGCATCGATCACTGCATTGAACATGGTTGCCTGCTCCGTGATTGCCGCTACTTTACGCCGCTTCCAACGCCCACTCCACATGCTCGCGCACGACGGCAGAAGGATCTTCAACGCGCAACTTCAGCGCATCAACAATTGCCTCGCGCGCATCCCCACTCAAACTCTCCGACGAAGCCCGCAGCGCATTACCCATCCCCACAGCCAGATTGCGCAACCAACTCTCATAGCCGATGCGACGAATCGCACTGCCCTGCATGCGCGTATCGAACTCGTCGGCGGACCATGCAAACAGTTCGACCAGCGTCGCGCGATCGAGTCCATGCCGCACATCGAAATCGGCGGCCGGCGCGGCCTGCGCAAACTTGTTCCAAGGACACACGAGCTGGCAATCGTCGCAGCCATACACACGATTACCGATCAGCGGCCGCATTTCCAGGGGAATATTGCCCTTCAATTCGATCGTCAGATACGAAATACAGAGGCGTGCATCGACCTTATAGGGCGCCACGATCGCCCCCGTCGGACAGGCATCGATGCAGCGCGTGCAACTGCCGCAATGCGAGCCCGGCGTTTCGGGCGCGTCGTCGGGCGACGTCTCGGCATCTGTCGGCAAGGGCACATCGACGTAGATTTCGCCCAGGAAAAACAGCGAACCCGCGTCGCGCTGCAGCAGCAGCGTGTGTTTGCCACGCCAGCCGATTCCGGCCTTCTGGGCAAGTTCCACTTCGAGCACCGGCGCCGAATCGGTAAATACGCGGTAGCCGAACGCGCCAATCTCCGCCTCGATTTTCTCGGCCAGATGTTGCAAACGGTTACGCATTACCTTGTGATAATCGCGGCCCCGCGCATAGATCGACACCACTGCGGCCGACGGGTCCGCAAGCCGCGCATGCTCCGCTGCGCGCCAGTCTGGCGGCGCCGGCGGTACGTCCTGCAAAGCGCTTTCGTGCGCCTTTCCGCTCAATGTTTCCGCAGGCAAATAGGCGATGCGCGCGGTAATCACACGTCGCGTGCCGGCCACAAGCTCGGCGGGGCGCGCGCGTTTCATACCGTGTTTCGCCATATAATCCATCTCGCCGTGGCACCCCGCTTCCAGCCATGCTGCAAGCGGCGCTTCGGCAGCGGAGAGATCGGTGTCGCTGATGCCGATCGCCCCAAAACCCAGTTCACGGCCCCACGTTTTGATGTTGAGCGCGAGCGCACTCAGCGCCGCTTCATCGAAATGACGCTCGGCACGCACATCGTCGTTTGACGCAGGCGTGCAGGGAACAGGGGACTCCGGACTTCGGTTCATCACGCCATTTTACGAGAATGCCCGTCAATCCCGATCTCGCGATCCAACCGCCCGCCGATATCCTGCTCGAACGCTCCTTCGCGCTCGCGGACGAGGCCGCCACCAACGCATTCGGCAAGCGCTTCGCGCAGGCGATCGAAAGCGTGCGCGAGTTGCAACAAACTGGGCAACAACACACGCCAGGCGTCGCGGGTCATCAGGCATTCCACGGACTGCAAGTCCAACTCGTCGGCGACCTCGGCGCCGGCAAAACCACACTCGTGCGCGCGACCTTGCGCGGCCTCGGCCACGTCGGCCGCGTACGCAGTCCCACCTACACACTCGTCGAACCCTACGTGCTCGAGCGGCCCGCTGGGGAACTCGCGCTCTATCACTTCGATCTGTATAGATTCACGGACCCGGCCGAATGGGCCGACGCGGGCTTTCGCGAGTACTTCGACAGCGGCGCCATCTGCCTCGTCGAATGGCCGCAGCGTGCCGGGCGTCTCCTTGGCGTGCCGGATCTCGTCTTCGCGCTCGACCTGGACCACGGGGGCGACGGCCGGATACTCGTCGCACGGGCATACAGCGAATCAGGAAAGGCATGTCTCGAAAGATGTTAATCAAACCGTTCCGCTCGATCGAATCGGCGGCTACCGCAACGCATAACTGGCGGCGCCGGCAGATTCTGCGCGCGGGTGCGTCCACGCTGGTGCTCGGCCTTGTTGCCCCGCGTCTCGCGTGGGCGAGCTCGGTGCTGGGCGTGCGGGTCTGGCCGGCGCGCGATTACACGCGCGTAACGATCGAATCGGACCAGCCATTGCAGAACGCGCAGCAGTTGCTGCAGGGTCCTGACCGGCTGGTGGTCGATCTGAGCGGCCTCGATCTGGATCAGGCGCTGAAGGATCTGGTATCGAAGATCACGCCGAACGATCCGCAGATCCAGTCGGTGCGTGTCGGGCAATATCAGCCGCACGTCGTGCGTATGGTCTTCGATCTGAAGGGCTCGGTGAAGCCGCAGGTGTTCACGCTGCCGCCGGTCGGCGCGTACAAATATCGGCTGGTGTTCGACCTGTACCCCGCCGTCGCACCCGATCCGTTGATGGATCTGCTCGCGCAGACCGAGCGCAAGCAGCAAACGCTGGACGAAAACAACGCCCCGCCCGCCACACTGAGCGGCCCCGGCACCACGCCGCCCACCGCCGACAACAGCGAAGCCTTTTTCGAGCGCTATGCGCAGAACGGCGGTGGCGGGACGGCGCCGAACCTACCGCGTCCGCCGGTGCACGTTGTGCCGACACCGGCTCCGCCCATCCTCGGCAAGCCTTCTACCCCGACGCCGCCCGTCGCGCCGCCCACAGCCATCGCCCGCAACAAAGGCGGCACGAGTGGCAGCAACCTCGGTGGCGACGACAACGACGGCGACGATAACTACGCCTTCACCAACCCGAAAACCGGCAAGAGCAACACGGTGCGTCTGCTCACCGTCGCGGTCGATCCGGGTCACGGTGGCGAAGACCCGGGCGCAATCGGCGGTTCGGGCACGTACGAGAAACACGTCGCACTCGACATCGCGAAGAAGCTGCGCGCGAAGATCGACGCGCAGCCGAATATGCGCGCCATGATGACGCGCGACGCCGATTTCTTCGTGCCGCTCAATGTGCGCGTGCAGAAGGCGCGGCGCGTCGGCGCGGACCTGTTCGTGTCGATCCACGCGGACGCGTTCACCACGCCCGACGCGAAGGGCTCGTCGGTGTTCGCCTTGTCGGAGCACGGCGCGTCGAGCGCCGCGGCGCGCTGGATGGCGAACAAGGAGAACTCGTCGGATCAGATCGGCGGGATCAACATCAAGTCCGCGGATGCCACGGTCAATCGTGCGCTGTTCGATATGTCGACCACCGCGCAGATTCGCGATTCGATGCGCTACGGCAACTTCGTGCTGAAGGAGATCGGCGGGATCAACAAACTGCACAAAGGCTCGGTCGAACAGGCCGGCTTTGCGGTGCTGAAGGCGCCGGATATTCCGTCGATCCTCGTGGAGACCGCCTTCATCAGCAACCCGGATGAAGAGCGCCGCCTGAACGACGACGCGTATCGGGAGAAAATGGCCGACGCGATCATGACCGGCATCAAGCGCTATTTCGCGGCGAATCCGCCGTTGGCGAAGAACCGCATGACCTGACGCTAGCCGGCGTGACACCGCGTCACGCAAGCGATAAAAAAACGGCCGCTCGATGCGGCCGTTTTTTTCTGCGTCACGCTTAAGAGGCCGTCAACGCGCCGGTGAAAACCGCTGCACGACCCAACCGCCGAACACATTCACCGCCAACCCCGCCATCACCAGCAACGCGCCCACGATCTGCGCCTCGGACAACTGCTCGTCGAGAAACAGGGACGCCGACGCCAGCCCGACAATCGGCACCAGCAGCGAGAACGGCGCCACCTGGCTCGCCGGATAGCGCGACAGAAGCCGGCTCCACAACCCGTAGCCGATCAGCGTCGCGATAAACGCGAGATACACGATGGCGAAAATCGACATCGCACTGATCCCAGACAGCGCCGCGACGATCCGCTGCGGCCCCTCGAACGCGTACGACAGTGCGAAAAACGGCAACGGCGGAATCAGGCTGCCCCACACCACCAGCCCGACCAGATCGACCTTGCCGACCTTCTTCGTGACGATGTTGCCGAGCGCCCACGAACACGCGGCGCACAGCGTGAGGACGAAGCCTGCGAGCGTCATCGCATGGCCGCCTTGCATGCCGATGACCGCGAGGCCGCCCGCAGCGATCAGCAAACCGACGATGTTTGGCACGCGGAAACGCTCATGCAGAAACAGCGCCGCGAAGATCAGCGTGAAAAATGCCTGCGCCTGCAAGACGAGCGACGCGAGCCCCGCGGGCATGCCGACGTACATCGCCGAGAACAGGAAAGCGAATTGCCCGAACGAAATCGTCGCGCCGTAAGCGAGCAGCCAGCGCCACGGCATCTGCGGCCGCTTGACGAAAAACACCGCGGGCACGGCGGCAAGCGCGAAACGCAACGCGCCGAGCAGCATTGGCGGCACACCGTGCAGACCCACCTTGATCACGACGAAATTGACGCCCCACGCAATCACGACGACCAGCGCGAGCAGTAAATCCCTGGGTGACATCCCCGTCTCCATTTCGTTGTTGGATCCGGCAGTTTAGCGGACGCCGCCTCACTCGGCAGTGCGTTAAAACGTAGTTAGCCGTTCAGCCAGTTTTCCACGCGTAACCCCGGATAGGCGGCGAAGTCGCGTTCGTTGTTGGTCACCAGCACCACGTCAAGCCCCACGGCATGTGCCGCGATCAGCTTGTCGAGTTGATCCTTCTTACGCTCGCGCGTCGCTTCGCGAATCGGACCGTACGCGCTTGCTGCCGCACTGTCGAACGGCATGACCAGAATGTCTTCGGCAAGCGCCGCCAGACTGCGGCGATCGCGCGCGCGGTTCGCCGATACCGCCACGCCATATTCGAGTTCCGCAAAGGTGATGGCCGACATCACCACGTCGCCAACCAGACATTGTGCAAAGCGCTTCGCGACCTGTTCCGGCTGGTTCTTCATCAGGTAGATGCAGATATTGGTGTCGAGCATGTAGCGCGGCATTACAAATCCTCGCGCTCGGCCTGCTCGTGATCACCACGACCTTCCGCCATGAAGTCGGGCCCAAATTTCGCGAATTTCTTGAGCACGCCAGTCAGCGGACGCCGCGTTGGACGGATCCGCAATTCTTCGCCGACCCGTTCGATTTCAACCTCGACGTCGGCCCGGTCGAAGGCCAATTCGGCTGGAATACGCACGGCTTGCGAATTGCCGTTGCGAAAGACTTTGGTGAGCATGCTGAACTCCTGCTGCGGATGTACGCTGTATGTACGAGCTAATACTATAGTTCTCCGCGCCGCCAATGTAAATACATGTGTGTACATTGGCAGCGCAGAATGCGGCCGCGGCCTCAACCGCAGTAGAATCATCCATTAAACAAAATCCAACCCACCCTTCCAGCCGAGCCTGCCCATGTCTTCCTCGATCAAAGCAGTTCTCAAACCTCATCTGCGCGACGTCGGCAGCCTCACCGTGCGGCGTGTGCTGCCGGCCATGGCTGCGCGCCTGATCGGCCCGTTCATCTTTTTCGACCACATGGGCCCCGCCACGCTCGACCCCGGCGTTGGGCTGGACGTGCGTCCGCACCCGCATATCGGCCTCGCCACCGTCACGTATCTGTTCGAAGGCTCGATCATGCATCGCGACAGCCTCGGCTCCGAGCAGAAGATCGTCCCGGGCGACGTCAACTGGATGACTGCCGGACGTGGCATCGTCCATTCCGAGCGCACGCCGGCTGAAGACCGCGCAAGCGGTCTCGCCATGCACGGCATCCAGACCTGGGTCGCGCTGCCGCTCGACGACGAAGACATCGAACCGTCCTTCGCTCATCATGCGGCGGACACGCTGCCGGTGGTCGAGCGCAACGGCGTCACGCTGCGCGTGATCGCGGGCACGGCGTTCGGCGAAACCTCGCCGGTCGCGACTTTTTCCGGCACGCTCTACGTGGCCGCCGAGTTCGCCCCGGGCGGCGCCTTCGCGCTTGAACCGGAACACGAGGAACGCGGTGTCTATCTGGTGGACGGCGATCTGGAGATCGACGGCACGCCGCTCGAAGTCGGCCAGATGGCCGTGCTCGCACTCGACGAAACTGTCACGCTGGCCAGCACCCACGGCGCGCGCGTGATGCTGCTCGGCGGCGAGAAACTGGATGGCGAGCGCTTTATCGAATGGAATTTCGTCGCCAGTTCGCGCGAGAAGATCGAAGCCGCGAAGCTGGCGTGGACCAATCAGGAGATGGGCAAGGTGCCCGGCGAAACCGAATGGATTCCGCTGCCGACAAGAAAATGAGCGAGCAAGGCGGCGCTCATTCGGTCGCCGCCGGCAAGCCCGCCGCTTGCGCGAGCATGTGTGGCCGCGGTGGGCTGCATCCGGCGCGTTGAACCATTGAATTCGCGGCATACGGCCCCATCTAGCCGACAAACCGTTTTTATCGACGAGGACGCAATGGACACCACTCTGGCCACTTTCGAACAGGACGTCATCACGGCGTCGACACTGGCCCCTGTGCTGGTCGATTTCTGGGCGCCGTGGTGCGGCCCCTGCAAGACGCTCGGCCCGATGCTCGAGAAGCTCGAAGCCGAAGCCGCCGGCAAATGGAAGCTGGTGAAGGTGAACGTCGACGAGAACCAGGAACTGGCCGCGCACTTCCAGGTGCGCAGCATTCCGCACGTCATGGCCTTTGCCGATGGCCAGCCGGTCGATCAATTCGTCGGCGTGCTGCCGGAAGGCCAGTTGCGCGAATTTATCGAGCGCCTCGTGCCGCAAGGCGCGGACGCGGCACGTCTTGAAGCGCAAGCCGCGTTGGCCGAAGGGCGTCGTGAGGATGCGTATGACGCACTGCAAGCTGCCCTCGCCTACGACCCAGGCTTCGACGAAGCGCGCATGGATCGCATCGAAATGCTGCTCGAAGATAATCGCATCGACGAAGCGCGCAATGAAGTCGACCTGCTGTCGCCGAAAACCACGCAAGGGATCGACGCCCGCTTCAACGCGATCAAGACACGGCTTGATGCGGTAGACGCGGCGGCTGACCTGCCGCCTACGGATGCACTCGAAGCCAAAGTCGCAGCAAATCCGGACGATCTCGAAGCACGCTTCGATCTGGCTAGCGCGCTTATCGCCCGCCGCAAATATGAAGGCGCGCTCGAGCATTTGCTAGCCATCGTGCAGCGCGACCGCACATTCCGCGACGACATCGGCCGCAAGACGATGCTGTCGGTGTTCGATCTCGCCGCGCATCAGCCGGAGCTGGTGTCGCAATGGCGGCGCAAGCTAAGCGCTTTGCTGTATTAACTGGCTGTCCGTTCAGGCGCGGCGAACGAGCCGCGCCTGCTCCGCCAACGCCCGCAACACATGCGCGGCAGCAGCAAAGCCGAAGCTCGCGGTCACGCATACGCTCGACCCAAATCCCGCACAGTTCAAACCCACTGGTCCCGTATGTCCCGGCGACGTCGTGACGTGCTCCGCTTCCTCATCGATATCGCAAACAGCGGCTTCCGGATAGATTAGCGGCTCGTCGGAATACACTGCGCTCACCTTAAACTTCGCCTTCGGGCCACGCGGAAAACCATGCTGTTTGCGCAACTGCCCGCGCACTTTTGACAGCAACGGGTCCTGGATGGTCAACGCGAGATCGTCGATCCGGATACGCGTCGGGTCCAGTTGGCCGCCCGCGCCGCCCACCGTAATCAACGGCTGCTTCTTCTCGACACACCACGCGATCAACGCGGTCTTGGTGCGCACACTGTCGATCGCATCGATCACGTAATCGAAACCACCGCCGAGCGTCGCCGCAAAATTGTCCGGCTCGACAAAGTCTTCAATCAGCCGCACGTCGCAGAACGGATTGATTGCCGCGATGCGTTCGGCCATCGCCTCGACCTTCGGTTTTCCGTAGTTGCCGTCCAGCGCATGGATCTGGCGGTTAGTGTTGCTCTCGGCAACATTGTCGAGGTCGATCAAGGTCAGCGTGCCGACCGCGCTGCGCGCCAACGCCTCGGCCACCCACGAGCCAACCCCGCCAATGCCGATCACAGCGACATGGGCCCCTTCGAACGCAGCGAGCGCCGGCGCGCCGTACAGGCGGGCAATGCCGCCGAAGCGCCGCGCGCGATCGGCGGTTTCACTCCCGTCGAGGCTGGTAGTAAGATCGGACTGCGCGGTGGGGCTGGACATGGTGGAAGGCTCGTTCAAAGCAGGCAAAACATAGAGTGGCAAAAAACGCTCAGGCACACTCGAGCGTTCGCAGCCCGTATTTTGCCTGATCGCGACGATCCACATGGCTGCACCCACTCAGGCACAAACGGCCGCAAAACATTGTGGTGTGGATGTCCACACAGCCCAGCGGGGCTTGACCTGGTCGCGCGCAAAAAATTCAAGCCCTGGCTATACTGGTTAGACTGAAGCGTTCGCATAAGAACATGACCTCACTCGCCGAACTTCGAAAAAACTATTCGCTGGGTTCTTTGGACGTTGCCAATATCAACCGCAACCCGTTTCGTCAATTCGACGCGTGGTTTCAGCAAGCGGTAGACGCCCAACTGCCCGAACCGAATACGATGACGCTGGCCACCGTCGACTCGCGTGGCCGGCCGTCGGCGCGCATCGTGTTGATCAAAGGTGTGGACGAGCGCGGCTTTGTGTTCTTCACCAACTACGAAAGCCGCAAGGGCCGCGAACTGGCCGCCAATCCCTACGCGAGCCTGCTGTTCTACTGGATCGAACTCGAACGCCAGGTGCGCGTTGAAGGCCGCATCGTCAAAACCAGCCCGGAAGAAAGCGATACGTATTACGCGTCGCGTCCGCTTGGTTCACGCATCGGCGCGTGGGCATCCAATCAAAGTCAGGTAATTGAAAGCCGCTCGCAGCTCGAAACACGCGAACGCGAAATCAGCCTGCAATACGGCGACCAGCCACCGCGCCCACCACACTGGGGCGGTTATCGTTTGGTACCCGAAGCAATCGAATTCTGGCAGGGCCGACCGTCGCGTCTGCACGACCGTCTGCTCTTCACGCGTTCAAGCGAAAGCAGCGACTGGCAAATCTCCCGCCTATCGCCTTGAATCGGAATACAACACGTATGCGCGTTGCCAACGCAGCAACGCGCGACGGCCGGATTGCGCCTCGCGGTATGGGAGTTGCACCGCAGTGAGCTGCGATCCACACAGGCTTTGCTTTAGTTCAACGGACACGGAGAAATCACATGTTCTGGGAGAAAAAGCTGGCGCAGTGGGTGGAAGACGTAAAAACCAAGGCTAACCTGCCAGCACGCCTTGTGTTGTGGGACGGTCAGCAACATGACTTCGGGCAGTTCGCCGCGCCTCAGGTCACGCTACATGTCAAAAGCGCCACGGCGCTGCCCTATCTGCTCGAACCGAGCCTCGACAATCTCGGCGAGGCGTACGTGAAGGGCAAGATCGACATCGAAGGCAAGCTGTCGGACATCATCAACGTCAGCTACCAGCTGGCGCGCAACACCGTCACCAGCGCGAGCAAGCTGGCGCGCGTGCGGCGCTACTTCCAGCACTCGAAGTCGTCGGACAAGAAGGCCATTCAGTATCACTACGACGTCTCGAACGAGTTCTACAAGCTGTGGCTCGACGAGAACATGGTGTACTCGTGTGCGTACTTCGAGAATGGCGACGAAGATCTCGCCACCGCGCAGATCAAGAAGATCGATCACATCCTCACCAAGATCCAGTTGCAACCGGGGCAGCGCCTGCTCGATATCGGCTGCGGCTGGGGTGCGCTCGTGCTGCGCGCGGCTCAGAAGTTCGGCGCGAAGTGCGTGGGTGTGACGCTGTCGCAGAACCAGTTCGATCTCGCCACCGCACGCGTGGAAGCCGCGGGTCTGGAAAACCAGATCGAGATTCGTCTGCAGGATTACCGCGACGTCGAAGGGCAATTCGATCGCATCACCAGCGTCGGCATGTTCGAGCACGTCGGCCGCAAAAATCTGCCGGGCTACTTCAAGAAGATCCACGATCTGCTCGTCGACGACGGCGTCGCCATGAATCACGGCATCACGTCGAGCGATTCGGACAGCGGCGAAACCGCGCTAGGCGGCGGCGAATTCATCGACCGTTACGTGTTCCCGGACGGCGAGCTGCCGCATATCGGCCTTGCGCTCGAAGCAATGCAGCGCGGTGGACTCGAAGCGGTTGACGTCGAAAGCCTCCGCCGTCACTATGCGCACACGCTGGACATCTGGGCGGAAAACTTCGAGGCGCATGCGGACGAAGCCCGCACGCTGGTCGACGACGAAAAATTCCGCATCTGGCGCGTGTACCTCGCCGGTTGTGCGTACGCATTCGAAACCGACGACGTCTCGATCTACCAGGTGGTGTGCCGCAAAGCCGGCCGCAGCGCGAAAACCTTGCCGTGGTCGCGTCGCTATATGTACGACAAATCACTGTGATACGGTTGCGCCACGGCGATGTGCCGTGGCTGCGTGCCGGGTCTACGTGCATTGCGTAGGCGGCCCGACACGGCGCAAACCTTAAACAGCAGGTCGAACATCGATGGACCAGAGCGGGACAAGTGAAGTTGAACAGCCGGTGAGCGGCGAGCAGGACACACAGGCCGATGCACCGCAGTTCGATCTGTTCGGGATGCCGGTCGAGCAGGTACCGGCATCGGCGGCGCCCGCCGCTGCCACCCCGGCAAAGGTCGACGAAACGGCACAGCTCGAGCGGCGGCGGCAGCCGCGCGCAAAGAAGAGCGCCACCACCCTCTGGCATGAAGATGACGCGCCATCGGCGCCCATCGCCGACGCCGACTCCAGCTCAACACCGTCTGCCCCGGATACGCCGAAGAAACGCCGTACCCGCGACGTGCTCGCCGCTCCGCCCTCTGCTGAACTCCTGGCGCTCGCCGCCGAACTGCCGGCGCAGATCCACCTCGGTACGTCGACATGGTCGTTTCCGGGCTGGAACGGCATTGTCTACGGCGACGAGTACAGCAACAGCAAACTCTCGCGCGAAGGTCTGACGGCCTACGGCGCGCATCCGCTGCTAAAGACTGTCAGCATCGACCGGTCGTTTTATCAGGCGCTCACCGTTACCGAATACTTGCGCTACGCGCAGCAAGTGCCGGAGCACTTCCGCTTCATCGTCAAAGCGCCGATGACGATCACCGACGCCACCGTGCGCGCCGAACGCGGCGAGCCGGTTTCGTTGAACCCGTGCTTCCTGAACGCGCAAATGGCAATCGACGAATTCGTCGCACCATGTCTCGAAGGCCTCGGTACGAAAGCCGGTGCGCTGGTGTTCCAGCTCTCGCCGCTGCCAGACCAGATGCTCGCGCAACCGGCGGTGTTCATCGAGCGACTCGCCGAGTTCCTGACGGCGTTGCCGAAGCTGCCCGAGGGCACGTGCTATGCGATCGAAATCCGCGATGGGAGTTTGCTCACGCCGCGCTTTATCCGCACGCTAAAGGCGGCGGGCGTGCGGTATTGCGTGGGGATTCATGCACGGATGCCGGATCCGCTGCGCCAGGCGGCGGCGCTCGCGCTACTGGACGGCGAGCCGGCCGGCCCGCTGATCGTGCGCTGGAGTTTGCACGGCGGCTTCAAATACGAACAGGCGAAAGCCAAGTACGAACCGTTCAACCAGCTGGTCGATCAGGACCCGTCGACCCGCGCGGCGCTCGCCGAGCTGGCCGCGCGCTATGCGCTGGCCGGCCAGCCGGTGGTGATCGCGATCAACAATAAGGCGGAGGGGTCGGCGCCGTTGAGTTGCGTGGAACTGGCGCGGGAGATTATTGAAGCGTATGCACGGCTTGCTCACGAGCACGAACATGAGCATGACCATGACCAGGTGCAAACGCGCCCGGAGTCAGAGCCCGATTCGAACGAGAATGGGCGGCAAGAAGGCGACGAGGAAGGCTGAGCGGCGGCGCAACGCCCACGCGTGGCGAGCCATCTGAGGTCACGTGGCTCGCCGAGCCGCCACTTAAACGCCGGCGGCCCAAGTCGAAACCTGAACCGCCGCCCGTCCCGCGATCAGACCTCCACCGCCGCGCCGACTCAGCTCGCCTTGATCCGATGCGCGAACTTCTGACGAAACTTCGCGACCTTCGGCGCCACGACAAACGAGCAGTACCCCTGATTCGGATGCTGCGCGAAGTAGTTCTGGTGATACGCCTCAGCCGCCCAGTAATTACCGTCGAGCGGTAGCACCTGGGTGACGATCTGGCCGTCGTAGATACCCTGTTCACCGATCTCGCGAATCGCTTGCAGCGCCGTTTCACGCTGCGCGTCGGAGTGGGTAAAAATCACCGAGCGGTACTGCGTGCCGACATCGTTGCCCTGCCGGTTCAACTGGGTCGGATCGTGGATCGCAAAAAAAATATCGAGAATCTCGCGATAGCTGATCTTCGCCGGATCGAAGTCGACGTTCACGACTTCCGCGTGGCCCGTCACGCCGTCGCACACCTGTTCATAGGTCGGCCGCTGGGTCTGGCCGCCCGCGTAGCCCGACTCCACCGAGTTCACGCCTTCGACGCCCAGATACACCGCTTCGAGGCACCAGAAACACCCGCCACCGAGGGTGGCGACTTCGCCTGTCTGACTCATGCTGCTTGCTCCTTGATACTCATAGTCGGCCGATGCCGGTCCCAGTTAACCGCAACGCTCATGCCACCACCAAGACTTTCCAGCTTAGCGGTTTTTCCATTAACCGGCAGGTGTCGCGGCCAGTCCACCGCGATTGCAGTTAAAATTGGGGCAAATCGACGATTTTCACTATGACTTTTGAATCATTTGTTTCCGGCCGCACGCGCGATGGGTTCACTCCGGGGTTCACCCGGTTTGCGCCGAAGGCTTCCGCCCGATGAAGCGCGCCAGCCCGCCCAACTTCGACCAGCCCGCCTTTAAACAGGCGCTCAGCCAATTCGCCACCGGCGTCACCGTCATCACCACGCGTGCGGCGTCCGGCCAATTGATCGGCATCACGGCCAGCTCGTTCAATTCGGTTTCGCTCAATCCGCCGCTGGTGCTGTGGAGCCTCGCCACGCGCTCGGCGTCGATGCAGGTGTTCCGGGCGAACAGTCACTACGTGGTCAACGTGCTGGCCGCGTCGCAGCTCGATCTGTGCAAGCGCTTTGCGACCGTGAAGGGCGATCGTTTCGAAGGTGTCTCGCACGCCGAAGGCGACACCGGCATGCCGGTGCTCGACGGCGCGCTCGCCTGGTTCGAATGCCATAACCGCAGCCGCTACGAAGAAGGCGACCACGTGATTTTCGTCGGCGAAGTGGAGCGCTGCGGCGTCCACGAGAGTGCCGCGGAGATTGCGCCGCTCGTCTTCCACAGCGGTCAATTCCACGGACTCAAGCCGCTCTGAACGCGGCGCCGCTGTGTTTTAACAGCGGCCCGCAAGCGGGTAAAACCGGCTACACGGCCAACCGAAGCAAGCTGACCAGCAACTCGCACTCAGCTGTGTGGCGCGCTATGTCCGGTAGTTTTCGGCACCAGCGACACCGGTACGCCCGAATCTTCTTTCAACGTCTGCAGCACGATATTCGAACGAATATCCATCACGCCCGGCGCCTTATAGAGGCGTTGCAGCACGAAATCCGAATAGTGTTTGAGATTGTGGGCGAGCACCCGCAGCAGATAATGGGTTTCGCCGGTCACGACAAACGCACCGACCACTTCCGGCCAGTCCCGCACCGCCTCCGCAAAACGCTCGTGCCAGTTCTCCTGGTCGTTGCGCATCGACACCTGCACGAACGCTTCCAGTTCAAAACCCAGCACTTCGCGATTCAGACACGCACGGTAATGTTCGATGACGCCCTGCTCTTCCAGCAGGCGCAGGCGTCGTAGACAGGCCGATGGCGAAAGCGAAATGCGCTCCGCCAAGTCGAGATTGCTGATCCGTCCTTCTTGCTGAAGCACCGTCAAGATACGGCAATCGGTGGCGTCGAGCGAGATCGCGTTCATATTCGGTCTCCCTTTCCCATTTGACTCAAATTATGTTCCAAGACACGGCTCAGAAGGAGATTTTTTCGCAATCACATTTCGCGCCAAGCCACCTATCATTCCCGGATAGACACAATCCGCAGATGGAGACATGGACACACTCTGGGACATCACCCCCGCCGTCGATACCGCGACGCCCGTCTGGCCCGGCGATACGCCGGTCGGCATCGAACGCGTGTGGCGCATGGAGGCGGGCTCGCCCGTCAACGTCGCGCGGCTGACCTTGTCGCCGCATACCGGCGCCCACACCGACGCCCCGCTTCACTACGACGCCGAAGGCGCGGCGATCGGCCAGGTTGCGCTCGATGCGTACCTTGGACGCTGCCGCGTAATTCATTGCATCGGCGCTTCGCCTGTTGTCACGCCACAACACCTGAGCGGCTCGCTCGACGACCTGCCGCCGCGAGTCTTACTACGCACTTACAAAAACGCGCCGACTACGGTCTGGGATAGCGCGTTCTGCGCGGTTGCGCCGGAAACGATCGACCTGCTGGCAGCGAAAGGGGTGAAGCTGATCGGCATCGACACGCCGTCGCTCGATCCGCAGGAATCGAAGACGATGGACGCGCACCATCGCATTCGCGCGCATCGTATGGCGATTCTCGAAGGCATCGTGCTGGATGCCGTCGCGCCGGGCGACTACGAACTGATCGCGCTGCCGCTGAAGCTGACCACGCTCGATGCGAGCCCCGTGCGCGCCGTGTTGCGCGCGCTGCCCGAGTCTCGCTGATCGGCGACGCTCTGCAAACTGAATCACTGCACTCATCGCATCCACCGAATTCCCTGATCTGACTGACTGGACCACCATGAACACTCGTGAAGAAGCATTGGCGCTGGATAGCGCCGACCCGCTCGCAACGCTGCGCGACCAGTTCGCGCTGTCATCGACGACCATCTATCTCGACGGCAACTCGCTCGGCGTGCCGCCGGCCGCTGCCGCGCAGCGCGCGCAGACCGTGATCGGCGCCGAATGGGGCGAAGGTCTCATCCGCAGCTGGAACACCGCCGGATGGTTCGAATTGCCGCGCCGTCTTGGCAACAAACTCGCGCCGTTGATCGGTGCGGCTGACAACGAAGTCGTTGTCACGGATACGATTTCGATCAATCTGTTCAAACTTTTGTCGGCTGCCCTGCGGGTGGCGAATGCGCGCGATCCGAAGCGTCGCGTGATCGTTTCTGAGCGCTCGAATTTCCCGACCGATCTGTATATCGCGCAAGGGCTGATCGAACAGCTCGACCGCGGTTATGAGCTGCGCCTCGTTGACGATCCGTCCGAGTTGCCCACCGCGATTGGCGACGACACCGCGATCGCGATGATCACTCATGTGAATTACCGCACCGGCTATATGCACGACATGGCCGCGCTGACCAAACTGATCCACGACAAGGGCGCGCTCGCGCTGTGGGACCTCGCGCATTCGGCGGGTGCAGTGCCGGTCGACCTGAATGGCGTTGGGGCTGACTACGCGGTGGGCTGCACGTATAAGTATCTGAATGGTGGCCCGGGTTCGCCGGCGTTCGTGTGGGTGCCGAAGCGGCATCAAAACGATTTCTCGCAGCCGCTGTCCGGCTGGTGGGGTCATCGTGCGCCGTTCAAGATGGACCCGGCGTATCAACCTGACGATGGCATCGGCCGCTTCCTGTGCGGCACACAACCGATGGTGTCGATGTCGCTGGTCGAATGCGGTCTCGATGTGTTCCTGCAAACGGATATGCAGACGATCCGCGCGAAGTCGCTCGCGTTGACCGATTTGTTTATCGAACTGGTCGAAGCGCGTTGCAGCGAATTTCCTTTGAAGCTTGTAACGCCGCGTGAGCATGCGCAGCGTGGTTCGCATGCGAGCTTCGAGCATCCACATGGTTATGAGGTGATGCAAGCGTTGATCGCGCGCGGCGTCATCGGCGACTATCGCGAGCCGCATGTGTTGCGGTTTGGCTTTACGCCGCTGTACACGCGCTTTGTCGATGTGTGGGATGCGGTCGAGACGTTGCGCGAGGTGCTTACGCAAGAGACCTGGCGGGCACCTGAATTTGCCGCTCGCGGCGCTGTGACCTAAGGAGCGCGCGATGACCGATCATATGCAAACGCCGGGATTGCCGGAAGAAAAACCGGCGCAAGGGTGTCCGTTTGGGCATGGCAGTGGGGTTGCTCCTTCGGCGTCTGCTACGGCCACTGCTGCCGCCGATTCCGGCGACGGCTGGCATGACGCGCAGCTCGATTTTTCGGAGTCGATGAGTTACGGCGACTATCTTTCGCTGGGGACGGTGCTGGATGCGCAGCATCCGTTGTCGCCGGATCACAACGAGATGCTGTTCATCATCCAGCATCAGACGAGTGAGTTGTGGATGAAGCTCGCGCTGTATGAATTGCGCGCGGCGCTGAAGGCGGTGCATCGCGACGAGTTGCCGCCGGCGTTCAAGATGCTCGCTCGTGTGTCGCGGATCATGGAGCAGCTCGTGCAGGCATGGAGCGTTCTCGCGACGATGACGCCGTCCGAGTACACCGCGATGCGGCCTTATCTGGGTAGCTCTTCCGGGTTCCAGTCTTATCAGTATCGGCAGATTGAGTTTTTGCTCGGCAATAAAAATGAGCAGATGCTGAAGCCGCATGCACATCGGGCAGATGTTCTTGCTGAGGTGACGGCTTCGCTGGAAGCGCCTTCGTTTTACGATGAAGTTGTTCGACTGCTGGCGCGGCGTGGGTTTGCGATTTCACCTTCCAGATTGGATCGGGATTGGACGCAGCCGACTACGCATGATGCTTCCGTTGAGGCGGCGTGGTTGGAGGTTTATCGGAATCCGTCGCAGCATTGGGAGTTGTATGAAATGGCGGAGGAACTTGTCGATCTCGAGGATGCGTTTCGACAGTGGCGGTTCAGGCATGTGACTACGGTTGAACGGATTATTGGGTTCAAGCAAGGCACGGGTGGTACGAGTGGCGCGCCTTATCTCCGGAAGATGCTCGATGTGGTTTTGTTTCCTGAGCTTTGGCATGTGAGGACGATGCTTTAAGCGTCTTCGTTTCGTTGCCAATGCTCGATGCATTGAGCGTGTTCATGCAATGCGCGGTGCACGCGCAGACGCACAGGTCGCAATGTAAAGATTGGTCACAGTTTGTGTTTTTAGCCTGTGTGGTTGATCGTCTTAAAAAACGGTTGGGTTAGATTTCTATGTGCCGTCGGACAAGACGGCTGGGTGTGAGAGCCCGAAGCAACGAAACGCACTACTTCTGAAAGTAGGTAGTGTTCAATCACGCACGCCGTTCCTATGGGCGGGTCGTGGTGAGTGGGTCGCAAGGCTCGCCGGTTTCGTTTTGTTGCCCGGTCTCTCAAACTCGCTACGTGCCCGCTCACCCCATCTGTTAGAGAGTGTCGGGCGTTTCAGGAACACATCGGAAATCGCACCATGACCAAAACCACCAAGAAGACTCAAACGGCATCACGACCGCCCGTTGATGCGCTCCAGTACGAAAAGCTCGCACTGTCGGCTTTTGGAGCATGCGATCGACAAATCCGACAGCTTCGAACACTGATCGATCTCGCGGCGAGCATCACCCGATGCCCAGCTACGACGGTTGAAGAAAGACGCAGTGAGCGCAACCTGCTGGAACACCTGCTCTATACCGTCGAGCAATACCAGCAGGAAGTTGAATGCGACCGCGACCTGTACCAGGTGATTGCGCTGGATGCTAAGGGGGTTGCTCATAGTCGCATCACCGCCAAGCTTGCGACGAAGCTTCTCTCGGATGCTGCGGAGGCGGGACGGGAAGCAGCTTCAGCTGCGGCCGAAGCTGAAGCTGCATCAGACAAAGCGGTGACGCGTAAGCGGGAGCGCGTAAGGACTGCTGCGTGCGCGCGGGCTGATGCACAGCAGACGGCAGTGAAGCACTAGGGTGAAGTGGCGGCTACGATGCCGCAGCAAAGCAAAAGGCGCGAATTGTCCGCGCCTTTTTTATGCAAACGCACGAACCACCAGCGCCGAGCAGATAGACCAATCACCTAGCGGTATACCCCCCATCAATCGGCAAACAAACCCCGCTAATCATCGAAGCCGCATCGCTCAACAAGAACATAATCGGCGCAGCAACCTCAGCGGACTCCGCGAAGCGGTGCAGCGGAATCGCCTTCAACGCAGGATCGCGTTTCGCAGGATCACTCCACGCCTGCACGGCCATTGGCGTCAACGTCACCGTAGGATTGACGCTATTCACCCGGATACCGTATGGCCCCAACTCGATACACAAAGCCCGCGTAACAGCATCGAGCGCCGCCTTGGAAGCCGAGTAACTCAAATGGTCATCCAGCGCCACGAGCGCAGCCTGACTGGAAACGTTCACGATGCTGCCAGCGCGCTTCGCATCGATCATCCCGCGAGCCACGTGTTTGGCAACCAGTACCGCTCCGCGCGCATTCACCCCCATCACACGATCGAAACTCGCGCCGGTCGTATCCACCGCACGCTCAAGCAAAGCAATCCCCGCGCAGTTCACAAGCCCATCAAACGCCTCAAGCGAGCCCAATGCGTCATCAATAGCGGACTCATCGCTCACATCGAGCATCATCGGTTCGCAGCCCGTTTCTTCTGCCAGACGAGCAAGCTCATTCACATTCCGCGCCGCAGCGACCACACTCGCGCCGGAAGCACACAACGCTTCCACCGTCGCGCGCCCAATTCCACTCGACGCACCCGTCACAAGAATCGAGTGACCAGAAAAATCAAAAGTAGCATTCATGATGTCTGCAACCGATGCATGACCGGCTTCAACGCCGGATACAAATCCGTATAAACGCCGAACCGTTGCTCATACAGCGCCATCCGTTGCGCGTTCGGCTCTGCACGTTCAATCAGCGTGACCCATCCGTTCTGCGCTTCTTCACGCGATACCAGACCGACACCGACACCCGCCAGCAACGCCGCCCCCATCGCTGCCTCCACGTCCTGCTCGATCGTATAGACCGGATAGCCGGTAATGTCCGCAATGATCTGCATCCACAAATCCGAATGCGCGGCGCCGCCCACGACGATCAACTTGTCATCCAACGATTGCGCGCCTTTACGTCCCGCTTCGATGTTGTGCTTCAACGCGAACGACACGCCCTCCAGCACCGCGCGATACAGATGTGCCCGCGTGTGATACAGGCTCAGGCCGACAAACGCCCCACTCGCCTTCGCATCCCACACGGGGCTTCGTTCTCCCATCAAATACGGCAAGAACATCACACCATCAGAGCCTGCGGGAATCTGAGAAGCACTTTCTTCAAGCAAGCGATGCGGATCTCCATTCGGCATCGCACGCGCCGCCTCGGTCTCCGCATGACAGAACTGCTCCCGATACCACGTCACCGAAGCGCCCGCCGTAATCGCACCACCGAAGACATAAATATCGCGTTGACCGTTGAACACATGCGGCATGCTGATCAACCCATGCCGCGCATCGACGGTCTGATTGATATACCCCCAGCACATACTCGTACCGATCATCGCAACGTGCTGCCCAGCACGCGTGACGCCCGCGGCAAACGTCGCCACCGCTGCATCCACACCGCCCGCAACGATCGCCGTGCCCGCCTCCAATCCAAGCTGCTCGGTCCATTGCGACAACAACCCGCCCACCACGTCCGACGATTCCACCAACCGCTCCGGCATCATCGTTGCGGGAATGCCGAGCATGTCGAGCGCTTCGTCCGACCAGTCGCGTTTCGCGATATCGTAGATGCCGCCGATATTGCCCGCCGAACTATGATCGACGGCGACTTCACCGGACAGCATATAAATCACGTAAGCGTTCGGCGGCAGGAAGTAACGCGTATGCGCCCAGATTTCCGGCTCGTGATCGCGCAGCCACAGCATCTTCGTGTAACCGTAGTAGCTGTCCACACCGTTGCCCGTGATCGCATACAAGCGCTCGAGGTCGATGTTTTTACGCACCCACTCGACCTGATCGGTCGCACGCCGGTCCATCCAGATCAGGCACGGATAAAGCGGTCGCATATCGCTATCGACGGGAATTCCCGAGCCGCCATACAGACTGCTCACGCACACCGCCTTGATCGACTTCGCCGCGACACCCGCCTCCTTCGCCTTACGCACGCAAGCCGCAATACACTCCACCACAGCCTTCAACCACACTGCCGGCCATTGCTCGGCCCATAGCGGCTTGGGCGTGTCCGGCTGATAGCTCGACGCATGCTGCGCGACGATCGCGCCGTGCTGATCGACCAGCAAAGCCTTGGTGCTCTGCGTGCCGATATCGACGCCGATGACGTAGTCCATACAGTCTCCGTTTATATGCCGCTCGTCCTTGCCTCGCGCCGCGCCAAGCGCTCAGGCACGCGGCTTCATCAATACCTTGATCGAATCGAGCGAGTTAGCGACCTTGATCGCTTCGTCCCATTCTTCCAGCGAAAAGCCGTGCGTGACAATACCCTTCGACGTCACGAGCCCGCGCGCCAGCAAATCGATCGCAATCGGATAACAGTATGGACCCAGATGCGCGCCGCGCACATCGAGTTCCTTGCGGTCGCCGATCACCGACCAGTCCAGCGTCGTATCCGAACCGAACACGGAAAACTCGACGAAGCGCCCAAGCTTGCGGATCATCTCCATGCCCTGATTGACGCCGATCGGCGCGCCGGTGGTTTCGATGTAGACGTCGCAACCATAGCCATCGGTCAGCGAATGAACGATCGCCAATGCGTCTTCCTGTTTCGGATTGATCGTCACATCCGCGCCGTATTCACGCGCGAGTGCCAGACGCTCTTCAACCAGATCAATCACTACGAGTTTCTTCGGCGTTTTCAGATGCGCGACCTGCGTCATCATCAGGCCAAGCGGCCCCGCTCCGGCGATCACTACCACATCGTCGAGTTGCAAATCACCGCGGTTCACCGTGTGGATCGCGCAAGCAAGCGGTTCAATGATCGCCGCGTCTTCGAGCGAGATGCCGTCGGGAATCTTGTGGACGATTGCGGTCGGCGGAATGCGCATATATTCGGCCATACCGCCGTCCGCGACTTCGCGCTGGAAACCGAAAATGTTGTGCACCTCACACATCCAGTACTGGCCGGATTTGCAATAACGGCATTTGCCACACGGCACAATCTGTTCGGCGATCACGCGGTCGCCGATCTTTACGCCGAAGTGATCGGCCGCACCCTCGCCGATTTCTTCGACGAAACCGAAGAACTCGTGGCCCGGAATCACCGGCGCTTTGACCCATGGGCTCGGGCCGCCCCAAAACATCTTCGCGCCAGAATGACACTTACAGTCGCTCGCGCAGATACCGCACGCGGCGATTCGGATCACCAGCTCATGCGCGCGGGCCTTGGGCTTGGACACCTGTTCGACGCGATAGTCTTTCGGTGCGTGGCAGACGATCGCCGTCATTTCCTGCTTATCGGATTGCGTGGATTGAGTCATTGCATGGTCCTGCTAAAAGGAGGTCGTTTGAGAGTTACTTTCTACGGTCGCGGCTGATGTAGATCGCCAGCAAAATAATTCCACCCTTGATCACGTTCTGCACATAAGGATTCACGCCGACCATGTTGAGGCCGTTGTTCAACACACCCAGTAGCAACGCGCCGATCAGAGTGCCGATGATCGAGCCGCGTCCACCGGAAATCGAGGTACCACCCATCACCACGGCGGCGATGGCATCGAGTTCGAAACCGACGCCTGCGTTCGGCTGGCCGCTCATCAAGCGTGCAGTCAACACGATGGCGGCGAAGGAGGACGTCAAACCAGCAATCGAGTAGACGATCAACTTCACGCGAGCCACACGCACACCGGACAGACGCGTCGCCTGTTCGTTGCCGCCAATCGCATACACATAGCGGCCGAACGGCATCCGTTCGAGCAATACCCAGGCGATCGCATAGATCACCACCATGATCACAACCGGCGCCTGAATACCGAGGATCTTGCCGCTGCCGAAGAAACTGACCCACTCAGGCAGGCCGTCGATCGGATAACCGCCCGTGTAGATCAACGCGAGACCACGAGCGATCCCCATCGTCGCGAGCGTGACGATGATCGGCGGCATACCGGCGAACGCGACGAAGAATCCGTTCGCAGCACCGAAGCCCAAACCGACCGCGATGCCGACCGCCAACGCAGCCACTGCGTTCATCCCGGCTACCATCAAGCCCGCGGCAAGCGTGCCCGCCAAAGCCATCACGGAGCCAACCGACAGATCGATACCTCCAGTCAGAATCACGCACGTCATCCCGACAGCAATGATCGCGTTGATCGACACCTGGCGCAGCACGTTCTCCAGATTCGCAGCGGAGAGAAAACTGTCGCTCGCGAATACCATCACGATGCACACCACCAGCAGGCCGATGAACGGATAGAACAGCGTCGAGCGTTTCAACGCGGCCCACGTAAAGCGCACCGGTGCGCCCGGCGTGTCACTACTGACAGTCGACGTTTTCGGCGATGAAGAAGGATTAGGCGTGTTCATGAGCTGCTCCACGGGTGCCGGCTGTTGCATAGGTCATCACGGCGTTCGAGTCGATCTCGCCGCCTTCGAGCATCGCTTCGATGCGGCCCTGCCGGAACACGGCGACGCGGTCGCACATGCCGACGATCTCCGGCAATTCGGACGAGATCATGATGATCGAGTAGCCGCGCGCGGTGAGTTCGCGCATCAGCAGATAGATTTCGGCTTTGGCGCCGACGTCGATGCCGCGCGTCGGTTCGTCGAAGATGAGAATGTTGGTGTGGTGATTCAGCCAACGCGCGATCACCACCTTTTGCTGATTGCCGCCTGAGAGCGTCGCGACTTCGGTGTGCATCGTCGGAGCTTTGACGCCGACGCGCTTCATGATGTCCGCAGTCGCGCGCGCTTCGCTCCGCTGATCGATGAAGAAACGTAGCGAGCGGTATTTGCCGAGGTTGTTGATCGAGATGTTCTGCTTGATCGAGAAATCGGTGATCAGACCTTCGGTCTTGCGGCTCTCGGGAAGAATGCCGACGCCTGCGCGCAGGGCATCGGCGGGATCGGATAGTTTTTCGGCTGTGCCGTTGATGCGGATTTCTTTCACATAAGCCGGGTCAGCGCCGATCACTGCCAGCGCTGTCTCCGTGCGGCCCGAACCGACCAGTCCCGCGAAGCCGAGAATCTCGCCTTCACGCAAATTGAAGCTCAGCACCGGACTATCTTTCAGCAACTGCAGCTTTTCGACGTCGAGCACGATCTTCGCATCGGTACGCAGTGGAGGCTTCGGCGGAAAGCTGTTTTCGATGCGACGCCCCACCATCATTTCGACGAGACGGCTCACATCGGATTGCGCGACCTCCGTCATGCCGACGTACTGACCGTCGCGCAATACGGTAATGCGATCGCAAACCTCGAAGATCTCTTCCAGGTGATGCGAGATAAAGATCATCGCGACGCCCTGCGTCTTCAGGTCACGCATGATCGCAAACAGGTGTTCCGCTTCGGCAGGTGTGAGCGTCGCAGTCGGCTCATCCAGAATCAGAATGCGTGCCTCTAAAGACAACGCCTTGCCTATTTCAACGAACTGCTGCTGCGCGACCGACAACTCCCGAATCGGCACCGACAAGTCGATCGCCACGCCCAGCCGTTGAAAAATCGCCGCAGCTACGCGCCGCATCTTGCCGCGTTCAAGCAAACCCAAACCGTTCTTCAATTCACGGCCGAGAAACATGTTCTCAACCGCGTTCAGATACGGAATCAGGCTGAACTCCTGAAACACGATACCCACGCCCGCGGCGACCGCATCGTGGTAGTTCGTGAAGTGCCGCACTTCGCCCGCGATCGTGATCGTGCCTTCATCCGGCTGATAGATGCCGCACAGAATTTTCATCAACGTGGATTTACCCGCGCCGTTTTCGCCGAGCAACGCGTGAATCTCACCGCGTGCGATTTCCAGGTGAATGCCTTGCAACGCCTTCACACCGGGAAAGCTTTTGGTGATGTTGTCGAGCTTGAGTATCGTGTCCATCGGGTCCTCCTCTGCTGCTCGTCGCCATGTTCATCGAAGAAGCACATGCACATGGCAACGAGCATTCGGCTTACCAGCTGAAGCCCTTGGCATTGCTCTTGTCGATTATCTTCACGTCGACCGGAATCGCCTTCGGCACATTGGCGCCCCACTTCTTCGCGAGCGCAATGCCGAGCGCGATACGCACCTGGTCGGCCGGGAACTGCGCGGACGTTTCGATGAACTTCGAATTCGGCTTCTGGATCGCGGCAATCGCTTCCGGCGCACCGTCGACGCTGGTCAGCTTGATATCCTTGCCCGACGATTCGATCGCCGAGAGCGCGCCCATCGAGCCACCGTCGTTCACGCTGAACACGCCCTTCAGATTCGGATGCGCCTGAATCATGTTCTCGGTGACGGACAACGCAGTCGCGCGTTCCTGCTTACCGTTCTGCGTATCCACGAGTTTGATGCCCGGCACTTTCGCGAGCGCCGCCTTGCAGCCCCGCACACGCTCGAGAATCGGCACCACCGGAATGCCATCGAGGATCGCCACCTCGCCGCTGCCGCCAATCGACTTCGCCAGATACTCACAGGCCATCTCACCCGCATCGTAATTCTTCGACCCGACGAACGAATCAACCGGACCGTTCGCGTTCGCATCAACAGCAACCACCACCACGCCCGCCTTCTTCGCCGACGTCACCGCCGATTGAATGCCGGTCGAATCGGTCGGATTCACGAGCAGGATGTCGATCTTCTTTTGCAACATATCTTCGACGTCGCTGACCTGCTTGCTGACGTCATGATGCGCGTCGGTCACGACCACCGTCGCGCCGATCGACGCCGCCGCATCGTTCAGCGCCTTTTGCATCGTTACGAAGTACGGGTTGTTCAACTCCTGAAATGTCATGCCGATCTTTAGCGGCGCGGCAAGTGCAGCCGGCGCGGCGATAAACGAAAGACCGAATGCAAGCGTCGCCAACGCAGCCGTGCTGCGCGCGAAGGTCTTCAACGATGTCTGCTTCGAAGTGGATTGCGTCATGGTTGTCTCCGTTATTAAAACTGTTCGATGAGATGAGCACGTCCCTCACGCTGTCTGTGGACAGCGCGATAGGCGTTAAAACGCGGGTGAAGTAAAACGCTTCGGCAAGAAGCCTGGTGGAGAACTACGTCGGTGGATAAGCAGCCGCGGCGCTGCGTGGCAAACCTGGCGCAAGCACGATCGCAGGCGCATTGTCGATGCCGGCGCCGCGCGCGGCGGCTTCTTCGGAAGCGTCGCGGCTTGCGTCGTTCAGTTGCTGATAGCGACGGAATTTCGAAGGCGCCATGCCTTTGACCGCGAGGAACTGCCGGTTGAAATTCGACAGGTTGTTAAAGCCCGCCTTGAAGCAGATATCGGTGACGCTCAGTTCTTCGTCCGTGAGCAGTTGGCATGCGAGGTTGATACGCATGCGGTTCACGTACTGCACGAACGGCAGCCCTGTATGACGGCGGAAGTAACGCGAGAACGCACTCACGCTTTGGCCAGCGAGTTGCGCCAAGTCCGATTCGCGCAGATCGTTGGACAGGTTCTTGCCGATATACGAGAGCGCGTGATTGATGCGCGTCGACGCGAAACCGGTCGGGTCGGCCTGATAGGCGGGACTCGCGAGCGTCTCGCGGTCCTCGGCGTTCATCAGGATCTCGAGCATCGACATGAACAGCACGAGACGGCGCAGTCCGCGCGCCGCCAACAATTCGAGGAACAACGGCTGGATCGCTGCACTCGTTTCCGCACCGAACGACACGCCACGGCGCGAATCGGCGAGCAATGCTTCGACCTGGCGCCACTCAGGAAAACTGCCCATGCAACTCGACACGAACTCCTGCCCGAACTGAACGACCAGATTGCGCTGCGCAATCGTCTCGCCCTCCGGCACGTCGCTAACCCAGTTGTGCGGCAGGTTCGGCCCCATCAACACGAGGTTGCCAGGCGTAAAGCTGCTGATGTGATCGCCGACGAACATCTTGCCGGTCGTCGCCACGATCAAGTGAATTTCGTATTCCGGGTGAAAGTGCCAACGCACCGTGCGATACGGATAGCCGTGCGACCACACTTTGAAGGATTCGTCGCGCCGTACGGCGACGACTTCCAGATCGGGTTGCATTCGCGTCTTCCTCCATGAAGCGGCGTGCTGCGGGTGCCGCTGAACTTCATCTTGTATAGCGAAAAGTAGCCCTCTAGCGGCTGATCCACCACTAAAAATCAAACCGCAGACCGATACTTTTTTGCATTCGGGTTAGTCCTGGCGCGGTGAAAGTCAAATTTGATGCAATGCAATACGCACCGCGAGACACGTCCCATAACGCCCCGGCGTCACACGAGTCACGCCGGAAGTCCCGCCACGCCGCGCTGCGCCACGAAAAGCCCGCTACGTCGCCTTGACATTCGTTCCGCCGGGTACGATCATTCGCTCACAGATAGAGCAAATGCTCCACCCCAAGAAAAAACGCACGCGCCGAGCCGTGCGATCAAGGACACTCAGGAGACGCACATGAACAGCGGGCAAGGCAGCGGCGCGGCCGCACACGTGATCCTGCACATCGGCGCGGGATCGTTTCATCGCGCGCATCAGGCGTGGTATCTCCATCGGTTGAACGAGGCGAAGGTGGCGGGCGAACCGCACTGGTCGCTGACGGTGGGCAATATCCGCAGCGACATGAACGCCGTGCTCGACGCGCTCGCCGCGCAAAACGGCGTCTATACACTCGAGACCGTCACGCCGCAGGGCGAGCGCGCGTACGAGACGATTCGTTCGATCGAGCGCGTGGTGCCGTGGACCGAGAGTCTCGATGCGCTGATCGACGCGGGCGCCGATCCGGCCTGCAAGATCATTGCGTTCACCGTGACCGAAGGCGGCTATTACCTCGACGAACACGACGAACTCGACACAGCCAATGCCGATCTCGCGGCTGATCTGAAAGGCGGTCACACCACAATCTACGGCGCGCTCGCGGCGATTCTCGACGCACGCATGAAGCGCGGCGCCGGCCCAGTCACGCTGCAGACCTGCGATAACCTGCGTAGTAACGGCGAGCGTTTTCATGCGGGCATGAGCGAGTTTCTCGAACGGCGCGGCGCGGACGATCTGGCGCAATGGTTCGACGACAACACCGCGTGCCCGAGTTCGATGGTCGACCGCATTACGCCGCGTCCGACGCCCGACGTGCGCGAACGGGTCAAAGCCGCCACCGGTGTCGACGACGCTTGCCCGGTGATGGGCGAATCCTTCATCCAATGGGTAATCGAAGATCGCTTCATCGCCGGACGCCCCGCGTGGGAAAAGGTCGGCGCGGAACTGGTCGACTCGGTGCTGCCGTACGAGGAAGCGAAGATCCGCATCCTCAACGCCACGCATAGCTGCATTGCGTGGGCAGGCACGCTGGTCGGACTGACCTACATCCACGAAGGCACGCTCGATCCGGACATCAACAAATTCGCCTTCGACTACGTGACCGAAGACGTGATTCCGTGCCTCACACCGAGTCCACTCGATCTCGAACGCTATCGCGACGTGGTGCTCGAACGCTTCGGCAATCCCTACATCCAGGACACCAACCAGCGCGTCGCGGCCGACGGCTTTTCGAAGCTGCCCGGCTTTATCGCGCCGACGCTCGCCGAATGCTTCGAACGTGGCGTCACGCCTTCGGCGACGGCGATGTTGCCGGCGCTGTTCTTCCGCTTCCTCGAACGCTGGAACGCCGGCACACTGCCGTATGCGTATCAGGACGGCGTGATGGATGAAAAAGTTGCGCGCGGCTTCTTTAGCGCGCCTGATCCGTTGCAGGCGTTCGCCGCTGACCGCCTGCTCTGGGGCAGCATGGCGCAGACATCGGAATTGGAATCGGCGTTGGCGGGCGCGTTGGCGCGTGTCGACGTATGGCTGGCCAAACGCGGCGCGGCCTGACCCGCGCTGTATCAAATCACGCGAAACACGCCGGTGCCAGGCTTAATGCGCATGGCACCGCGCGCCATGTGCGGCTAAAGTAGCGCATCCCTAACGACGAAGGTTTCGCGCCCATGTATCTCGGCATCGACCTCGGCACGTCCGAAGTGAAAGTCCTGCTGCTCGCCTCCGATGGACGCGTGATCGGCACCGCAGGCTCACCCTTTACCGTTTCGCGTCCGCATCAGCGCTGGGCCGAACAGAATCCCGAAGATTGGTGGGCCGGCACGCGCACGGCGCTGGCCGCGTTGCGCGCCAAACATCCGGACGAGTTCGCGCAGATTCGCGGCATCGGCCTCTCGGGGCAGATGCACGGCGCCGTGCTGCTGGATGCGCAGGACCGCGTATTGCGGCCCGCGATCCTGTGGAACGACATGCGCAGCGACAAGGAGTGCGCGGAGCTGACCGAGCGCGCGCCGGACTTGCACACCGTGGCCGGCAATCTCGCGATGCCCGGATTCACCGCACCGAAGCTGCTTTGGGTGGCGCACCACGAACCGGAAATCTTCGCGCAAACCGCCTGCGTGCTGCTGCCGAAGGACTACCTGCGTCTGCAACTGACCGGCGGCAAGGTGTCCGATCCATCGGATGCAGCCGGCACGTTGTGGCTCGACGTCGCCAAACGCGACTGGTCCGATTCGCTGCTCGCCGCCTGCAACATGACACGCGCGCAGATGCCGGCCTTGTGCGAAGGCAGCGAGCCATCCGGCACCCTGCTTCCCGCGGTGGCGCGCGAGTTCGGTTTGAGCGACGGAGTGATCGTCGCGGCCGGCGGTGGCGACAATGCCACCAGCGCAATCGGCATCGGCGCGACGCAACCGGGCGACGGCTTCGTTTCGCTCGGCACCTCGGGTGTGCTGTGCGTGGTCGGCGACAGCTTCCGGCCGAATCCCGCTTCGGCCGTGCACGCGTTCTGTCACGCGATCCCGGATCGCTGGCATCAGATGAGCGTGGTGCTGTCGGCAGCAAGCTGTTTGCGCTGGGTCTGCAAGCTCACTTCCACCGACGAGCCGACGCTGCTCGCCGAAATCGAAGCGCTGCCAGCGGAAGCGTTGACCACTGCCCCACTCTTTCTGCCTTATCTGTCCGGTGAACGCACGCCGCACAACGACCCGTATGCGCAGGGCGTGTTCTTCGGCATGAATCACGCGACCGACCGCGCCTTGCTCGGCTACGCCGTGCTCGAAGGCGTGACGCTCGCGCTCACCGACGGCCTCGATGCGTTGCGCGCGGCCGGCACCGAAGCGAAGGCGCTGTCCCTGCTCGGCGGCGGTGCGCGCAGCGACTACTGGGCACAACTGCTCGCCGATGCGCTCGACACCGCCACCCGCAAGCACGGCGGCGGCGAAACCGGCGCGGCGCTCGGCGCGGCCCGCCTCGGCTGGCTGGCCGCAGGCGGCGATCCGGCCAAGGTGCTGAGCAAGCCGCCGATCGAAAAGGAGTTCACGCCGAACCCGCGCCGGCACGCCGAACTGCGCACCCGGCTCGAAGCGTATCGCGCGCTCTACCGCCACGTGCGGCCGCTGTTCGACCCCGCGCGACAACCGCTCGCCTGACCGGCAAAGCACAGCCGGTTCCCGTTGAGACGCGGGAACCGGCTGCTATCATCGGCGCACTTCAAGCGAACCGTCACCGTGCCCAAGTCCACAGAAAAATTAGACCTTGCTACCCGCGCCGCGTGGCTCTACTACGTCGCAGGCAACACCCAGAACGAGATCGCCGAAAAACTCCAGGTGTCGCGCCCGGTCGCACAGCGGCTGGTGGCCTTCGCGGTCGAAAAGAACCTGATCCGCGTGCGCGTCGATCACAAACTGGCCGATTGCCTCGCGCTCGCCGATCAACTCTCGAAGCGCTACGGCCTGAGCATGTGCGAAGTCGTACCAATCGACAGCGATACCTCGGAAGAAGTCGACCGCAAGCTGGCAGTAGCCGGCGCGCAGGTCATGGAACGCTATCTGGTCGAAGAAAAACCGATGGTGGTCGCCGTGGGCAGCGGCCGTACGCTGAAGGCCGCGGTCGATCAGATCGCGCAGCTGGAGCGTCCGCAGCACCGTTTGGTATCGATGGTCGGGGCGATCGCCCAGGACGGCTCCTCGAACCGCTACGACGTCGCGCTGCACATTTCGGAGAAGACCGGCGGCAAGCATTTTCTGCTGCCCGCCCCGCTGCTCGCCGATAGCGAGACCGAACGCGCGCAGTGGTGCAATCACCGGCTCTACCGGATCGTCGAATCGCTATTGGCCAAGGCGGATGTCGCGTTCGTCGGGGTCGGCAATATCGGGCCGAAATGCCCGTTGCACGAAGACGGCTTCATCACCTCCGCGGAGGTGAAGGAGTTGATGCAGAACCGTGCAGTGGCCGAAATGCTCGGCTTGCCGATCGATGCCGCCGGCGCGCACGTCGAATCGCCGACCGGCCGGCGCGTCACCAGCATTGCGCTCGACTCGCCGCCGCGGCGTCCTACCATCGGCTTTGCCGGCGGTGAACGCAAGCGCGAGGCGCTGATTGCGGTGCTTAAAGGCGGCTGGCTGTCGGGACTGGTGACTGACGAGTTGTGTGCGCGGGCCGCGCTCGAAGCGGCGGCTTAACCAGCTTACAGGCAAGGCTTAGAAGCGGCCCACCGCCGCGCTACAACACCGGCAGCCCTTCCGTGATGATGATGCGGTACTCGCCGCCCTGCAGGCGCGTCTCGCTGACCGCCTGATACGCCGGGCTGCGATACCACGCGATCGCTTCGTCGTAACTGGGGAACTCGAGGATCAGGATTTCGTCGATCGGCGGACCCTCCACCACTTCTTTCCGCCCGTGGCTCGCGAGCACCATGACCGCGTGCTTCTCGAAGACTGCGGGCGCGTCCTGTTTGTATGCTTCCAGTTTGGCGGGGTCGAGCGTTTTCTCGCGCGTGATGACGACGTAGGCGGGCATGAGTGTTTCCTGAGCGTGAATAAACGTGACCGGACGGAAAGCGGCGCGCCCGCCGCTTTCCCAATCACATACTCACGCGGCCAGCACTTCTACGATCTTACGCTGGAAGGCTTTCCCTTCGCTGTCGAATAAATGGCAGTGCTCAGGCGTGGCGCCGAGCTTTTGCACTTCGCCCTTGCTGTGCCGCTCGAGCGGCGGAATGCGCGCGATGATCCCATCCGGAGCGACGCTCGATTCCGCATACAGATACGCGGCATCGCCGAGCGATTCGACCGCCATGGTTTTCGCCGACACGCCGTCGTCGGTCATGCCCACATGCAGATGCTCCGGGCGAATGCCAACGGTCACCTTGTCGCCCTGTTTCACCGCGCCGGGCTCCACCGCAACACGCTGAGTCTCGCCGGATTCGTAGCGCACCGTGACGCCGTCGTGCGTGACCGACTGCACGACGCCTTCCATAAAGTTCATCTTCGGCGAACCGATGAAGCCGGCGACGAAGCGATTGGCCGGCGCGTGATACAGCATGGTCGGGCTGCCGACCTGCTCCACATTGCCCGCCGACAGCACGACGATCTTGTCGGCCAGCGTCATGGCCTCGACCTGATCGTGCGTTACGTAGATCATCGTGGTCTTCAGCTCGTCATGCAGACGCGCGAATTCGAGGCGCATCTTCACGCGCAGCGCGGCGTCGAGATTCGACAACGGTTCGTCGAACAGGAACACTTTCGGCTTGCGCGTAATTGCGCGGCCGATTGCAACGCGCTGACGCTGACCGCCTGAAAGCTGCTTCGGCTTGCGGTCGAGCAGATGGTCGATGTGCAGGATCTTCGCCGCGTTGCGCACGGCGGCGTCGATTTCCGGCTTCTTGGTGCCGGCGAGTTTGAGGCCGAACGCCATGTTGTCGTACAGCGTCATGTGCGGATACAGCGCGTACGACTGGAACACCATCGCGATGCCGCGCTTGGCGGGCGGCACGTCGTTCACGCGCGCGTTGTCGATGGTCAGATCGCCGCTGGTGATGTCTTCGAGGCCAGCGATCATCCGCATCAGCGTCGATTTACCGCAACCGCTCGGACCCACGAAGACGACGAATTCGCCGTCCAGAATGTCGAGGTTGATGTCACGCATCACTTCGTTGTCGTCGTAGGCTTTTCGGATGTTGCGCAGAGTTACGCTTGCCATGATGTGTCTCCGTATGTTGCTCTTGCTACGTCAATTCATTTATCCAGGTGCTGCGCCAACGCGGCCGCGCTTACGGCGTCGCCGCCGTCGCGCTCAGCGTCCATTGCGCAACCAGGTCCGGCAACTGCAGCATGTCGTCAAACACAGTCCGCGCACCCGCCGCATGCAACGCATCGATCTGCGCGTCACTCGCATGACCGCCGCCGATAAAGCCCAGCACCGTCATGCCCGCCGCGGTTGCCGCCGTCACGCCCGTCACGCTGTCTTCCACCACGAGGCAGGCGGACGGCGCGAGGCCGAGACCAAGCGCTGCAGCGAGATAGACATCGGGCGCGGGTTTCGGATTCGGCACCGCATCGGCGCAAAAAAGCCGGTTGCCGAAGAACTTCACGAGGCCCGTGCGCGCCAGCACGTTCTCCACATACGGCCGGAAACTATTGCTCGCGCATGCCTTGGTGAGCGGCACCTGCGCGAGCGCAACCTCGATGCCAACGACCGCCGGCGCCTGCATCGCCGCTGCTTCCACCGCCCGGCGGATCGCCTCGATATCCTCGCCGCCGAGGCTCCTGCCCAGTTTCGCCGCCGTGCCCTGCAACACCGTTTCAATGCGCAAGCCGAGTAGCGGCAGCACCACCGGCGCGACATCGGCATCGGGCCAACGCGCCTCGAGTTCGTGCACCAGCATGCTCGCCGCCACGGCTTCGCTGTCGATCAGCACGCCGTCGCAATCGCAGATCAGCGCGAAATGACCTACCGTCGTACCTGCGGTCATTTGACCGCCCCAAAGGTAAGACCACGCACCAGTTGCTTCTGCGACAGCCAGCCGACAATCAGGATCGGCGCAACTGCAAGCAATGAAGCAGCGGAGAGCTTGGCCCAGAACAAACCTTCAGGACTCGAGTACGACGCAATGAACACAGTCAGCGGCGCCGCGTTCGAACTCGACAGGTTGATGCTCCAGAACGCTTCGTTCCACGACAGGATCACCAGCAGCAGCGCGGTGGAGGCAAGCCCCGGCAGCGACATCGGCATCAGCAGATAGACGATTTCCTGCCACGTCGCCGCACCGTCGATCCGGCCTGCTTCGAGAATGTCGCGCGGAATTTCCGCGAAGTACGTGAACGACATCCACACCGCAATCGGCAGATTGATCAGCGTGTAGACGATCACCAGACCGGACACCGAATCGAGCAGACCACTGTTCTTCCACAACAGATAGATCGGCACCAGCACGCCGACCGACGGCATCATCTTGGTCGACAGCATCCACAGCAGGACTTTCTGCGTGCGGCGCGTCGGAAAGAAGGCCATCGCGTACGCGGCCGGCACGGCGAGAATCAGGCACAGCAGCGTGACGCCCGCCGAGATCAGGATCGAATTCCACGCGAACGAAAAGTAATTGCTGCGCGCGAACACCTCGCGGAAACTATCGAGCGTCGGGATGAAAAACAGCGACGACGAATAGGCCTGCTGCTCCGTCTTGAACGCGGTGATCGTCATCCAGAAGATCGGAAAGAACAGCAGCAACGCGACGAGCCAGGCGATCACACCAGGGATGCCGCGGCGAATTGCGGCGAACGGCGACTTGGCCGGCACGGTCATGGGCGCCGTGCCCGACGCAGAGGTAGAGGCAACGTGGCTCATTTTTCGTACTCCCCTTTCAGGTTCTTCGCGAGCATCCGCACAAGGAAGAACGACACGATGTTAGCCAGCACGACAGCCAGAATGCCGCCCGCCGAAGCGAGACCGACGTCGAACTGTTGCAGGCCCAGCGAATAGATCAGGTACGACAGATTGGTGGTCGCGGTGCCCGGACCGCCGCCCGTGGTCGTATAGATTTCGGCGAAGATCGACAGCAGGAAAATCGTCTCCATCATCACCACCACCGCGATCGCTCGTTTCAGGTGAGGCAGCGTGATGTAGAAGAACATCGAGAACGGACCCGCGCCGTCGATACGCGCCGCTTCCTTCTGCTCCTGATCGAGCGACTGGATCGCGGTGAACAGAATCAGGAACGCGAACGGTAACCACTGCCACGCGACGATCATGATCACGGCCGTGAGTGGATACTCGGCGAACCAGTCGATCGGCTGCAGCCCGATTGCGCGCATGCCCTGTGCGATCAGGCCATACACCGGATGCAAGATCATGTTCTTCCAGATCAGCGCGCTGACCGTCGGCATCACGAAGAATGGTGCGATCGCCAGTAGCCGCGCAATGCCCTGGCCGTAGAACTTACGGTCGAAAAGAATCGCCATCAGCACACCGCCGACCACCGTGATCACCAGCACCGAGATGATCAACTCGAGCGTGTGCCCGATCGACGGTCCGAACGACGGATCGCTGGCGAGGTACTTGTAGTTGTCGAAACCGGCGAAGCCTTTCAGATCCGGATTCAACAGGTTATAGCGCGAGAACGAAAACCAGATCGTCATCGCCAGCGGAATCGCCATCCACAGCACGAGCACTGCGACTGAGGGCGTCACGAGCCAGCGGGCCGAATTGGCTTTGCGGGTTTCGCGTTCTTTTTCTGTTTGGGGATGGGCATGCATAAGAGGCAGGCGTAAAGGACGCATGATTGACCACCTGTTCGGTAATGCGCGGGCCGGCGCTTTCTCCGCCGTGATCGCTTGAACCGCCTGGCTACCGCGACGCAATGCGGTGTCGCGGTGCCCACGCGGCGGGGACGGCCCACTGTGCTACGTGGGCCGGCTGACGGGCGTCAGCCGGCGCGTGCCACATGAATCATGTGGCTGACTTCCGCTTTACTTCTGATACCCGGCCTGTTGCACGGCGCGATTCGCCGTTGCCTGGCCGGCTGCCAGCGCCTGATCGACCGTCATCTGACCGGCAATCGCGCCGGAGATGCTCTGACCGACCACGGTGCCGAACGACTGGAACTCAGGAATGCCGACGAACTGCACACCGGTGTACGGCACCGGCTTCAGAGTCGGATGATCCGGGTCAGCCGTTTCGATTGCCTTCAGCACGAAGTCGCCGAACGGTGCTGCCTGTTTGTATTCAGGACGTGCGTAGGTAGAGTGGCGCGTTCCCGGCGGCACCGAGGCCCAGCCCTCATCCTTCGCGACCAGTTCGATGTACTGCTTCGACGTGGCCCACGCGATGAACTTCTTCGCCGAGTCAGCCTGCTTCGACGACTTCGGAATGGCCAACGCCCACGCCCACAGCCAATGCGAGCCCTTCGGCGTGACGGCAATCGGCGCTGCCGCAAAGCCCACCTTGTCGGCGATCTGCGACTGCTGCTTGTTGTAGAGCATGCCGGCCGCCACCGTTGCATCGATCCACATCGCGCACTTGCCCGAGGACATCAGCGTCAGGTTTTCGTTGAAACCGTTCGAACTGGCTCCCGGAGGGCCGTCTTTCTTCAGCAGATCGACGTAGAACGTCATCGCCTTCTTCCATTCCGGCGACGTCAGCTGCGCCTGCCACTTCTCGTCGAACCAGCGGCCGCCGAAGGTGTTCACCACCGTCGTGCCATACGCCATGTTCTCGCCCCAGCCGGCCTTGCCGCGCAGGCAGATACCGTACATGCCGTTGGCTTTGTCCGTGAGCTTGTCGGCGAACTGAGCGATCTGGTCGTAGGTCGGCTGATCGGGCATTTTCAGGCCCTTGGCCGCGAACAGATCCTTGCGGTAATACGTCATCGAGCTTTCGACGTAGAACGGCAGTGCGTACAACTGGCCGCCACTCGAGAGGCCGTCGCGGGCCGTCTTCACGACGTCGTTCAGATCGTAATCAGCGGGCAGATTGGTGAGCGGCGTGAGCCAGCCGCGCTTGCCCCATTGCGGCGTTTCGTACGCACCGATCGTCATCACGTCGAACTGGCCGCTGCCGGTCGTGATGTCGGTGGTAGCACGCTGACGCAGCACGTTTTCTTCGAGAATCACCCAGTTGAGCTTGATATCCGGATTCGCCTGCTCGAAAGCGGGCGAGAGCTTCTTCAGCTCGATCATGTCCGGATTGTTCAACGTGGCAATGGTCACCGTGGCCGCCTGAGCGTGCAACGCAAAGCATGCGACAGCGCCGGCACTGACCGCCTTCAGCACGGATTTTGTAGCTGGTTTCATGTGTTGTCTCCTTTCTCGTACGTTATGTGATGCTGCGTTTGTTCTACGAAAATGACGAAGGGTGAAACAGGTTCGGCTCATCCACTCTGCAATTCGCTCAGCTCATCCAGTTGCCACCGTCGACGTTCAGGGTTTGCGCGGTGATGTAGTCGGCATCGGCCGACGCGAGAAACAGGGCCGCGCCGGTCAGATCGTCCGGCACACCCATACGGCCGAGCGGCACCGCTTCACCGACGAGGCGCTTCTTCTCGCCGAGCGGCCGGTTTTCATAGCGGGCGAAGAGCGCGTCGACCTCGTTCCACATCGGCGTATCGACGACGCCCGGCGCGATGCCGTTCACATTGATCTTATGCGGCGCGAGGGCGAGCGCTGCGGATTGCGTGTAGCTGAGTACGGCGGCTTTGGTTGCGCAGTAGTGCGACACCAGCGCCTCGCCGCGGCGCCCAGCTTGCGACGACATATTGATGATCTTGCCACCGCGACCCTGCTCGACCATTTTCCGGGCGACGGTTTGCATCAGGAAGAACATGCCCTTCACGTTGACCGAGAAGAGGCGGTCGAACACGTCCCAGGATTCATCGAGGATCGGGCGCATATCGAAGAGCGCCGCGTTGTTGAACAGGATGTCGACCTGGCCGAAGCGCTCCAACGTGCTCGCCAGGATGCGTTCGATATCCTCGCGGCGCGTTACATCGGCGCTGACGGTCAGCACGCGGTCGCCGTAGGCAGCGCGCAACGCGTCGCCGAAACTGTCGGCCGGCTTCACGTCGACCAGCACGCAGCGTGCGCCTTCGTCCAGATAGCGCCGGGCCACGGCTTCACCGATTCCGCTTGCCGCGCCCGTCAGAATGGCCACCTTGTCTTGCAATCGTGCCGCCACTGCCTGTCTCCGGTTCGTTTCGCTTCTTGAGGCGCGGTGAGCGAACGCTCGTTGCGCGAACAATTGCTCTGTTAGTGATCGAATGATCGGATACGGACCGGGTCATGTCAAGGCGCTCGACCAGATTTCGATGGTGCAGCGCGGCAGGACCAGTGCACACCCTCTTCCGGTTTCGACCGATACAAATACGAGAAATCGCAGACCGCCAAGCTGCTTTCTGCGCAAGCCGCTGACAAAAATTCGAGATACGTTATATCATTGCGGCCTCGCTTCGCTCCGAAGCTTTGCAGGTTCGTCAGGGAGTCCGCTGATGGCTACATCGATTGCAGAACACCATGCCGTACGGCTCGCCCATGCCGAGGCGCACGCCGCCTTGCATGGGCTCGCGCTCACGCCGCTGCGGCGTCAGGTGTATGCGGCGATCGTCGCCAGCGACCGGCCGATCGGCGCTTACGAGTTGCTGGACGCGCTCGAACCGCAACGCGGGCGCGTGCCGCCCACCACGATCTACCGGGCGCTGGACTTTCTGCTCGCACACGGCTTCGTCCATCGGATCGAATCGAAGAACGCGTTTTTTGCCTGCTGCGAGGTCGGCGTGCCGCATCGCAGCCAGTTTCTGATGTGTGACGGCTGCGGCGCGACTGTCGAGATTCCCGGCGGCGATCTTGCCCACCAACTGTCACATAGCGCGCCGGCGCACGGTTTCGAGGTGCACCGCCAGGTGGTCGAGCTAAGCGGTCTGTGCGCGCGCTGCGCCCGCGCGGCGCGGCCCGCCGGGGCGTCCTTATGAAAGCACACCGCTCCCAAGATTTGTAGTTCATTCAACTCTCACGCAGCAGGAAACAACGATGAAGAAATTCGGCTCGATGTTGAACGGGGCGCGCCATGCGCTGAAGCTATCGAAGACCGTGGCCATGGGCGCGGCGGCCACCGCTGCCTTCACGCTCAGCCACGGTGCATTTGCCGCGGATGCGAAAATCCCGGTGGTGGCGGCGGAAAACTTTTACGGCGACGTCGTGCAGCAACTAGGTGGCGATCGTGTCGACGTGACCAGCATCCTCAGCAATCCGGATCAGGACCCGCACCTGTTCGAAGCCAGCCCGAAGACGGCGCGCGCTTTGCAGCATGCGAGCCTTGTGGTCTACAACGGCGCCGACTACGATCCGTGGATGGCGAAACTGCTGGCCGCGTCCAAGGGCTCGAATCGCGCGACGATTGTTGCCGCCGAGCTGACAGGCAAGAAGAGCGGCGATAATCCTCACCTCTGGTACGACCCGGCCACCATGCCGAAAGTGGCGCGCGCGGTAAGCGCGGCGCTCGTCGCGGCTGACCCGGCGCACAAGTCGGCGTACGATGCGAACCTCGCGAAGTTTCTCGATTCGCTGAAGCCCATCGACGCCAAAGTCGCCGATCTGCACGGCCGCTACGCCGGCGTGCCGGTGACGGCAACCGAGCCGGTGTTCGGCTATATGTCGGACGCAGTCGGCCTCTCGATGCGCAATCTGCGCTTCCAGTTGGCGACGATGAACGACACTGAAGCAAGCGCGGCCGATATCGCCGCGTTCGAACGCGATCTGCGCGAAAAGCGCGTCCGCGTTCTGATCTACAACAGCCAGGCAACCGAGGCCCTGACCAAACGCATGTTGAAGCTCGCGCAGCAATCGAAGGTGCCGACCATGAGCGTCACCGAAACCGAACCGGCCGGTAAGACCTATCAGACGTGGATGCTGATGCAGCTCGACGCGCTGGGCACGGCGCTGGCTGCGGGCGATGCGGGCGGAGCGAATGCGGCGGCGAGCACCGCCAAAGGAAAAACCCAATGAACGAAACTGGCCGCAGCACGCCAGCTAATGTATCGACGGGCGCACGCAGCAACGTGCCCGTGCTTGAACTCGAGCGCGTCACGCTTGAACTCGGCGGCCGCACGATTCTGCGCGAGGCCGGCTTCGTGGTGAATCAGGGCGAATTCATCGGCGTGCTCGGGCCGAACGGCGCGGGCAAGACCACGCTGATGCGCGCCGTGCTCGGTCTCGTGCCGGCGGCGAGCGGCGCGATCCGCGTGTTAGGGCAACCGGTCGAGCGGGGTAACTCGTCGATCGGCTATATGCCGCAGACGCGCAGTGCGCTCGCCGGGCGCCGCGTGCGCGGCCGCGACTTCGTCGCCATGGCCGCCGATGGACATCGCTGGGGCCTGCCCCATGCGGACAGCAAAACCCGCGCGGATGTCGAGCGGGTGCTCGATCTGGTGGGCGGCCGTCAGTTGGCCGAGCGGCCCTTATCGGAACTGTCAGGCGGCGAACGTCAGCGTCTGCTGCTCGCGCAATGCCTGCTCGGCGACCCCAAGCTGCTGCTACTCGACGAACCGCTGATCAGCCTCGATCCGCATCATCAGAAGAGCGTGGTGGAATTGGTGCGGCGCGTGCAGCAGGAGCTCGGCATTGCCGTGCTGTTCTCGGCGCATGAACTGAATCCGCTTCTGCACGCGCTCGACCGCGTGCTGTATCTCGGCAGCGGTGTCGCCGCGCTCGGCACCGTCGATGAAGTCATTACGCGGCCGGTGCTGTCGCGCCTCTATGGCTCGCCGATCGACGTGATGCGCGTGAATGGCCGCATCTTCGTGATGTCAGGCGACGTGGAAGTCGAAAAACACGATCACGAGCACGAACACGACGAGAACGGCGGCCATAGCCACTCGCACTCGCACGGACATTCGCATTCGCACGACCACGGTGGCGCACACAGCCACTCACACCAGCACGACTCACGCGACGGACACAAGCACGATGTTTGAATACGATTTCATGGTGAACGCGTTCGCGGCGTCGGGGATCGTCGCGGTGCTGGCAGGCGTGGTGGGCTATTTTCTGGTGATGCGTGGACAGACTTTCGCCGGTCACGCGCTCTCGCACGTCGGCTTCACCGGCGCGACCGGGGCTGTGCTGATCGGCATCTCGCCGATCTGGGGGATGATCGGCTTCACGCTCGCGGCAGGCGTCGGGATGGGCGCGCTCGGCGAGAAACTGGCCGGCCGCGATGTGGCGATCGGCGTGATCCTGTCGCTGTCGCTCGGCTTCGGCTTGTTGTTCCTGCACTTCTTCACCGCATACGCGACCCAGGTCACCGCGCTGCTGTTCGGCAACGTGCTCGGCGTGAATGCGTCGACACTCGGCGTGCTGGCGGGGTTGGGCGTCGTCAGTTTGCTGGCGCTCGCGGCGATCATGCGGCCCTTGCTGTTTGCTTCGTTGCAGCCGGAATTGGCTGAAGCCAAGGGCGTTTCGTTGCGCAAGGTGTCGGTGCTGTTTCTGTCGATTGCCGCGCTCGCCGTGGCGGCGTGCACGCAGATTGTCGGCGTGCTGCTGGTGTTCACGCTGATGGTCGGGCCGGCCGCCGCCGCGCAAAACGTGACGACGCGGCTCTCGACCGGTCTCGTGCTCGCCGCCGTGTTCGCGCTGGTGCAGGCGTGGCTCGGTCTCACACTGGCGTTCTATACCGACTGGCCGACGAGCTTCTGGATCACCGTGCTGTCGGCGGTGGTGTATGGCGGGAGTTTGCTAAGGCGGCGTTGAAGCGGCATTGAAGCGGCGGCTGGCGGCAACACTTTGCGTGCCGCCGCCATCGCCCTGCGAATTTCAACCGAGCAGCACCTTCGCGTGATGCGCGATGTGATCCTCGATGAACGTCGTGATGAAGTAATACCCGTGGTCGTAGCCGGCATGACGACGCAAGGTCAGCGGTTGTCCCGCAGCCTTGCAGGCGGCTTCAAACACATCCGGGTTCAATTGCTCGGCGAGAAACTGATCCGCCAGCCCCTGATCGATCAGAATCCCCTCAGCGAACTTGCGCTTCGCGTGGGCAACCAGCTCGCTCGAGTCGTACTGCCTCCACGCTTCACGGTCTTCGCCCAGATACCCGCTGAACGCCTTCACGCCCCACGGGCACTGTGAAGGCGCGGCGAGCGGCGCGAATGCCGACACCGACCGATAGATCTCCGGATTGCGCAGCGCCAGCATCAACGCGCCATGGCCACCCATCGAATGCCCGAAGATGCCCAGACGTCCACCGTCCACCGGCAGATTCGCGAGCACTGTTTCGCGCAGTTCGTCGCGCACATACGAGTACATCCGATAGTGCTTCGCCCACGGCTGCTGCGTCGCGTTGACGTAAAAGCCCGCGCCCACGCCGAAGTCCCACGCCGCGCTTTCGCCCGGCACGCCCGCACCGCGCGGACTGGTGTCCGGCGCGATCAACGCGATGCCGTGCTGCGCAGCGAAGCGCTGCGCGCCCGCCTTGACCGGAAAGGTTTCTTCCGTGCAGGTCAGCCCGGCGAGATAGAACAGCGCAGGCACGTTCGCGTTGGCCTGCAAAGCCTGCGGCGGCAGATACACCGAGAAGCGCATCGGCAGACCGACGGTCTGCGAGTCGTGCCGGTAGATCCGCTGCTCGCCGCCATGGCAGGCATGCGACGACAATAGTTCAAGCATCGAGATGCTCCTTTCTGTGCCGGGTCGGTGACGTATTAATGACGTATCAACGCCGCATTAGTACAGCACGACCGAGCGGATCGACTCACCCTTCTTCATCAGATCGAAGCCTTCGTTGATGCGCTCGAGCGGCAGACGATGTGTGATCAGGTCGTCGATATTGATCTTGCCTTCCATGTACCAGTCGACGATCTTCGGCACATCCGTGCGGCCGCGCGCGCCGCCGAATGCCGAACCCTTCCACTCGCGGCCCGTCACCAACTGGAACGGACGCGTGCTGATCTCTTCCCCCGCAGCCGCCACGCCGATGATGAACGACTGACCCCAACCCTTGTGCGTGCACTCCAGCGCCTGACGCATCACCTTGGTATTGCCGATGCATTCGAACGAATAGTCCGCGCCGCCATCGGTGAGTTGCACGATATGGTCGACCACGTTCTCGACTTCATTCGGGTTGATGAAGTGGGTCATGCCGAATTTCTTTGCGAGTTCAATGCGGCCCGGGTTGATATCGACGCCGATGATCTTGTCCGCGCCAACCATCTTCGCGCCCTGGATCACATTCAACCCGATGCCGCCGAGACCAAACACCACCACGTTCGCGCCTGCTTCGACTTTCGCCGAATACACGACAGCGCCGACGCCCGTCGTCACGCCGCAGCCGATGTAGCAGATCTTGTCGAACGGCGCGTCTTCACGCACCTTCGCGACCGCGATTTCCGGCACGACGATATAGTTCGAGAACGTGGACGTGCCCATGTAGTGAAACAGCGGCTTGCCATCCAGCGAGAAACGCGACGTGGCGTCGGGCATCAGGCCCTTGCCTTGCGTCGAACGGATCGCCTGGCAAAGATTAGTCTTGCGCGACAGACAGAATTTGCACTGACGGCATTCCGGCGTGTACAGCGGAATGACGTGGTCGCCCTTCTTCAACGTGCCGACACCCGGGCCCACATCGACGATCACGCCAGCGCCTTCGTGGCCGAGAATCGCCGGGAAGATGCCCTCCGGATCGGCGCCCGAGAGCGTGTAGTAGTCGGTGTGGCAGATACCCGTCGCTTTCACTTCAATCAGGACTTCACCGGCGCGCGGACCTTCCAGATCCACTTCTTCGATCGTCAACGGGGCGCCGGCTTTCCATGCGATTGCTGCTTTGGTTTTCATCGTGAATGCTCCTGTGAGTCGGTGAATGCCTGGCGCGTCGCGGTGAGATATCGCGCGGCGTGCCGGTGTCGCGGTTCGCGGTTCCGCACCTTGCGGTTCGCGGTTAATTCGTGTGCCGGACTGGGGACGGTCAGTGTCGTTGCCGCCCGGCATCGTTCGCCGGCCTATACCTTAGCGTGCGAAAGCCGTCATGGTATTGCAAAGTACGTCGCGGCATTGTCTGTAGCTGACATCGCGTTACTCAGCGAAGCGGAGTCTCGCCGAACCATGACTCGACGCGGCCATACAGATCGAGAAAGCGCGCATATCGTTCGGCGAGCGCGGCATCGCCTTGCGGTCCGGCAACGCGCGTCGCGCCCGGCGCAAGCGCGGCGAGGTCGCTCGCGTGCCAATGCCCACTCGCCAATCCACCGAGGATAGCCGCGCCTCGCGGCGCCGCGTTGGGGCAGTCGACGGCATGGAGTTCGACGTTTAACGCGTCGGCGAGCAACTGCCGCCAGCGCGCATCGACTGAACCGCCGCCAGCGAGCTTCAAGGTCGTCACCGTCGCGCCGCTCGCGCGGATTGCGTCGAGACCGGCACGCAGCGAGAACGCGACGCCTTCGAACGCGGCGCGCATCATCGTGCCGCGCGTGTGATCGAGCGCGAGGCCAAGCCAGCCGCCACGCGCGGCAGGGTTGAGCCACGGAGTGCGCTCGCCGGTGAGGTAGGGCAGAAAAGTCAGGCCTGCTGCGGCGCTGGAGATCGCGGCTGTTGTATCGCCAGGGGCACGATCCGATGCATCGCCGAACGCATCACGATAAGCATCGACCCATTCATACGACAACCAACCCCGCACACGTTCAAGCGCAACGCCGACGTTTTGCATCGCCGCCATGCGATACCAGTGATCGCTCGCGGCCCGATAGCGATGCAGGCCTTTTACCGCTTGCGGTGCGTGCTCGGCGAGCACGACGATTTGTCCACCCGTGCCGGTGGTGAGCAATGCGTCGCAGTCGCTCGAGAGACCACTGCCAAGCGCCGCGCATGGCGTATCGGCGGCACCGATCGCGAGCACTATGCCGGCACGCAGACCCAGTTCCTGCGCGGCTTCCGTCGACAAAATGCCGCCCGCCGCGTAGGAAGGCGCAAGCGGCGCAAACCATTCATGCGGCAATTCGAGCCGCTCGAGCAGCGCCTGATCCCACACACCCGCGGGATCGGCAAGCGCAGTCGCGCAGGCGTCGGAGGGATCAGTTGCGACCGCGCCGCCCAACGCGACGCGCAACCAATCCTTCGGTTGCAGCGCCCAGCGCGTCTTACGCGCGGACTGCGGTTCGTTCTGCACGATCCAGCGCAGCAGAGGACCGGCCATGCCGGGAGCAACAGGATTCGGCTGCGGCTCGGGCCACTGATCGAGCAGACTCAACGCACGCGTGTCGGGCCAGAGCATCGCCGGGCGCACGGCTTCGCCATCGGCGTCGATCAATACGACACCGTGCATCTGTCCGGAGAAACCGATTGCTTGCACGTCACGACGTAACCCGGCAGGCAAACGCCCTGCCGCTTCGCATAGCGCGCGCCACCAGGTTTGCACCGAGATTTCGGCCCATCCGGAATGCGGTGTTTCGAATGCATACGCGACACTCGCCGCGGCCTGCTCGTGGCCGTTTTCGTCGACGATTGCAACTTTGAGAGAGCCGGTGCCGAGGTCGATGCCAAGAAAACTCATGGGCGATAGAACGTCAATTTGAGCTTAGGGACAAGCACGCGAAAGGTGCCTGGAACGGCGTATTTTCCATCACCGCTGCACGGTTTCGGAAACTCGCCCGAATGCGCGCTGAAAACCCGGAATCGCGGGTTAACCCCGCCACGCCGCGAGCCGCACAAAAACAGCACTATGCGTCGAGCGAGATACACCTCATTGATTCTCACACATATCCCGTTAGGACGGGCGCGCGCGGCGCGTAAGCGCCCATCGCCGCTGCAAGGGGCTAACGGCCGATTTGTGCGGCGCACGCATTTCTTTTTCCTTTCAAACAGGTCTCATCCATATCGTCACCGGGAATGCCGGAATAGGCCCCAGTGGTCTTGTTGCAGTTTTTCGTTCCGCATACCTTGGAGCCATCCCAAAACGAGATGGTGGAGAGAGACAAAATGCAATCGAACACGGTTCACCCGTGCGACGAGCGACTACCCGCGGGCCAGTTGCTGACGCTCGGCATTCAGCACGTTTTGGTGATGTACGCAGGCGCAGTTGCGGTGCCGCTGATCATCGGCGCGGCGCTGAAATTGCCGAAAGACCAGATCGCGTTCCTGATTAGCGCCGACCTGTTTTCCTGCGGCATCGCCACGCTGATTCAGACCCTCGGTCTGTGGATCTTCGGCATCCGTCTGCCGGTCATCATGGGCTGCACGTTCGCGGCTGTCGGTCCGATGGTCGCGATCGGCACCAATCCTTCGCTCGGCATTCTCGACATCTTCGGCTCGACGATCGCGGCCGGTGTCATCGGCATCCTGCTCGCGCCGGCGGTCGGCAAGCTGCTGCGCTTTTTCCCACCGGTGGTGATCGGCGTAGTGATCTCGGTGATCGGCCTCTCGCTGATGGAAGTGGGCATCAACTGGGCGGCCGGCGGTGTGGGCAACCCTGACTACGGCAATCCGGTCTATCTCGGCCTGTCGCTCCTCGTGTTGATGTTGATCCTGCTGATCAACAAATTCGCCAAGGGCTTCCTCGCCAATATCTCGGTGCTGCTCGGCATCGTTGCGGGTTTCATCATCGCGCTGGCGCTCGGCCGCGTGAACATGGACGGCGTCACGCACGCACCGTGGGTCGGCATCGTGATGCCGTTCCACTTCGGCCTGCCGCATTTCGATCCGCTCGCGATCGCGACGATGGTCACCGTGATGTTCGTCACCTTCATCGAATCGACTGGCATGTTCCTCGCCGTCGGCGACATGGTCGATCGTCCAGTGGATCAGAAGACGCTGGTGCGCGGTCTGCGTGTCGACGGTCTGGGTACGTTGATCGGCGGCATCTTCAACTCGTTCCCGCATACCTCGTTCTCGCAGAACGTCGGCCTGATCGGCGTGACGGGCGTGAAAAGCCGCTTTGTTTGCGCGATGGGCGGCGTGATCCTGGTGCTGCTGGGCCTGTTCCCGAAGATGGCGCAAGTGGTGGCTTCGGTGCCGGCATTCGTGCTCGGCGGTGCGGGCATCGTGATGTTCGGCATGGTCGCGGCGAACGGCATCAAGGTGCTGGCCAAGGTCGACTTCGTGAAGAACCATCACAACCTGTTCATCGTTGCAGTGAGCATCGGCATGGGTCTGGTGCCGGTGGTGTCGCCGCAATTTTTCTCGAAGCTGCCGCCGGCGCTGTCGCCGCTGTTGCATAGCGGAATCTTGCTGGCTTCTGTATCGGCGGTCGTGCTGAATCTGATCTTCAACGGCGTGAAGAGCGAGAAGAAGGCGCAGTGCGAAATTCGCCAGGCCGGACATGATTTCGACGGACGCGGCGGGAATGAGCCGCCACGCGACGAAATGTTGCGTGCGGTGGATGCGCATTAAGCGTCGGGGTGCGGGTAACGCTGCGCGAATTTGATCTGCGCACAAACAAAAACGCCACGGCATGCCGTGGCGTTTTTTTATTGCCGGCTGCGCAGGACGTCTTCCCTAAAACCGAAAACCGCCCTACGCGCCTGCTACTACAAGACTCAACCCGCAGTCGCCGCCGAAGCCGCCACCGGCGCACTCGCCGCACCGTAATCGACCGGTGCATCGGCCGGACGCGGCTGCTCGCCGGCCCGTTCGATCCAGCCGCCGCCGAGTGCCTGGTACAGCGTGACCAGGTTCTGCAGACGCTGCATGCGCGCGGTCACCAGCAACTGCTGCGCCGTGTACAAATCGGTCTGCGCGGTCAGCACCGACAGATAGCTGTCGACACCGTTCTTATAACGCAGGTCCGACAGATCCAGCCGGCGCTGTTCGGCAAAGGTATTGCGCTCGAGCGCCTGAATCTGCTGATCGTACGTGCCGCGTGCCGCCAGTGCGTCCGCCACTTCGCGGAAGGCCGTCTGGATCGCCTTCTCATACGTGGCGATCTGGATGTTCTTCTGCACGGTGGCGAGGTCGAGATTGGCCTTGTTCTGGCCGCCTTCGAAGATCGGCAACGTGATCGACGGCGCGAAGCTCCATGCCGCCGAACCCGGCTTGAACAGACCGCCGAGCGTCGGGCTCAGCGTACCGAAACTGCCGGTCAGCGAGACCTTCGGGAAGAACGCTGCACGCGCCGCGCCGATGTTCGCGTTGGCCGCGAGCAGATTCTCCTCGGCCTCCATGATGTCCGGACGACGTGTCAGCAGATCGGACGGCAGGCCCGCCGGCACATCCGTCAGCAGGTTCTGATTGTCCAACGTCATGCCCGGCGGCAGATCGTCCGGCAACGGCTCGCCGAGCAGCAGCACGAGCGCGTTATCCGCCTGAGCCCGCAGACGCGCCTGCGACTGCAGGTTGGCGTTCGCCTGCTCGACTACGGTCTGCGACTGCCGCAGGTCCAGTTCCGAACCCGTGCCGTTGTCGAACTGCAGCTTGGTGATGCGGTACGACTCCTCCGCGGTCTTCAACGTGTTCTGCGTCACCTTCAGCAGATCGTCGAGTTCGAGTACCGTCATGTACTGATTCGCCACCTGCGAGACCAGCGCGATTTCCGCGGCCTTGCGCGCCTGAGCGGTAGCCAGGTACTGAGCCAACGCCTGATCCTTCAGGCTTTGAATCCGCCCGAAGAAGTCGATTTCCCAGGAAGCGTTCAGACCCACCGAGTACGTGTTGCTGATCGTGAGACCCGTGGACGTCAGGTCTTTCGGCGTGCGCTGCTTGCTTTGTGAAGCAGCAGCGTCCAGCGTCGGGAACAGCGCCGCGCGAGCGATCTGGTACTGCGCCTGCGATGCCTGGATATTCAGCACCGACACGCGCAGATCGCGGTTGTTCTTCAGCGCGATTTCGATCAGCCGCTGCAGACGCGCGTCGGCGAAGAAATCACGCCAGCCGATATCGGTGGCCGCCTGGCCGTTCGCGGTCCGCGAGGCGCCAGCCGCGCCCGGCTGCGTGTCGTACACGCCGCCGGTCGGGAAGGTCGCCGTCACGGGCTCATCCGGGCGATGGTACTTCGGCGCCATCGTGCAACCCGCGGCGAACAGCGCAACCGCCACTGCAATCAAAGAGTGTTTTTGCATCTCAATGTCCGTCCTTGCCCGAGCCTTGATCAGCCGAGCCGCCAGCCGACCCGCCACCTTGCGGATCATGCGGATGGTGCTGGTTGTAGTGTGCGAGCGCCTCATCCGGGTCTTCCTTCTCGCCGCCGAACTTCGCGCGGATCACGACGAAGAACATCGGGATCATGAAAATCGCGAGGAAGGTCGCCGTCAACATCCCGCCGATCACGCCAGTACCGATTGCGTGCTGGCTGGCCGAGCCTGCGCCGTTACTGATCGCGAGCGGCATCACGCCGAGAATGAACGCGAGCGAGGTCATCAGAATCGGTCGCAACCGCAGACGCGCTGCTTCCAGCGCGGCCTCGATCGGCCCCATCCCTTCACCCTGCTGCAACTCGCGGGCGAATTCCACGATCAGAATCGCGTTCTTCGCCGACAGTCCCACCGTGGTCAACAGACCCACCTGGAAGAACACGTCGTTCTCGAGCCCACGCAGCGTAGCGGCCAGCAGTGCGCCGATCACGCCGAGCGGCACCACCATGATCACCGAGAACGGGATCGACCAGCTTTCATACAGCGCCGCGAGACACAGGAACACAACCAGGATCGAGATGCCGTAGAGAATCGGCGCCTGCGAACCGGACTGGCGTTCCTGCAACGACAGGCCCGTCCATTCGTAGCCGATACCCGCCGGCAGCTTCGCCACGAGTGCTTCCATGGCCGTCATGGCCTGACCGGTCGACTTGCCCGGTGCAGCCGCGCCCTGGATTTCCACCGCCGAAATACCGTTGTAGCGCTCGAGCTTCGGCGAACCGTAGGACCATGTACCGCTCGCGAACGAGGAGAACGGCACCATGCTGCCGGCCGTATTGCGCACGTACCAGGCGTTCAGGTCTTCCGGTTTCATCCGGAACGGCGCGTCGCCTTGCAGATACACCTTCTTGATCCGGCCATCGGTATCGAGGAAGTTGTTCACGTACTGCGACGCCCATGCGATCGAGAACGTCTGGTCGATCACCGACAGCGACACGCCGAGCGCGGAAGCCTTCTCGTGGTCGATGTTCACCGTGAACTGCGGCGTATCGTTCAGGCCGTTCGGACGCACCTGAGCCAGCGTCGGATCTTTCGCAGCCATGCCCAACAGCATGTTGCGAGCCTGCATCAGCTTCTCGTGGCCGATACCGGCGCGATCCTGCAACTCGAAGTCGAAGCCGGCTGCCGTGCCGAGTTCAGGAATCGACGGCGGATTCACCGGATACACCAGCGCGTTCTTGTAGCTCGAGAAATGCATGAAGAGGCGGCCAACCAGCGCCTGCACCTTCTGATCCGAGTGCTGACGCACCGCGTAGTCCTTCATCCGCACGAACACGAGACCCGCGTTCTGACCGCGACCGGCGAAGCTGAAGCCGTTCACCGTGAAGGTCGATTCGACAATGCTCTTCTCGCTGTTGAGCAGGTAGTCGGACACGTCCTTCAGCGCATGCGCCGTGGTTTCCTGCGTTGAGCCGGACGGCGTTTGCACCAGCACGAACATCGTGCCCTGGTCTTCATCAGGCAGGAACGACTTCGGCAACTTCACGAACAGCAGGCCGACCGCGAAGATCACCACCATGTAGATGATCAGCCAACGGCCCGAGCGCTTGATCACGTGGTGAACACCCGAGTGATACTTGTCGCGGCTCTTGTTGAACGTGCGGTTGAACCACCCGAAGAAACCGGTGGTTTTTTCCTGATGGCCCTTTTCGATCGGCTTCAGGATCGTCGCGCACAGCGCCGGCGTCAGAATCAACGCGACCAGCACGGACAGCACCATCGCCGCCACGATCGTCAGCGAGAACTGCCGGTAAATAGCCCCGACCGAACCGCCCGAGAACGCCACCGGCACGAACACCGCCGACAGCACGAGCGCCACGCCGACCAGCGCGCCGGTAATCTGGTCCATCGCCTTGCGGGTCGCATCTCGAGGCGATAAGCCCTCCTCCTGCATCACCCGCTCGACGTTTTCCACCACCACGATCGCATCGTCCACCAGCAAGCCGATCGCCAGCACGAGCCCGAACATGGACAGCGTGTTGATCGAGAAGCCCACGATACCCATGATCGCGAACGTGCCCAACAGCACCACCGGCACGGCGATCGTCGGGATCAGCGTGGCGCGCAGGTTCTGCAGGAACAGGTACATGACCAGGAACACCAGCACGATACCTTCGAGCAGCGTCTTGACCACTTCTTCGATCGACAGGCGCACGAACGGCGTGGTGTCGTACGGATACTGCACGACGAGGCCGTGCGGGAAGTACTTCGACAGTTCGGCGACCTTCGCGCGGACTGCCTTGGCCGTAGCCAGCGCGTTCGCGCCGGTGGCGAGCTGAATACCGAAGCCTGCCGTCGGCTGACCGTTGTACTTGGTGTCGAAGTTGTAGTTTTCGCCACCGAGCTCGATACGGGCCACGTCCTTGATACGGACTTGCGAACCGTCCGTATTCACCTTCAGCAGCACGTTGCCGAACTGTTCAGGCGTATTGAGCAGCGTGGCTTCCGTGATGGTTGCCTGCAGCACCTGACCCGGCACCGACGGCGTGCCGCCGAGCGAACCGCCCGCGACCTGCACGTTCTGCGCCGTCAACGCCGTCTGCACATCTACCGGCGTCAAACCGAAGTTGGTCAGCTTGTTCGCGTCCAGCCAGATCCGCATTGCGTACTGCGAGCCGAACAGCGTCACCGTACCCACGCCGTCGATCCGGCTGACCGGGTCTTCGACGTTCGACGCGACGTAGTTCGCCAGGTCGTACTTGTTCATGCTGCCGTCTTCGGACACGAACGCCATCACCAGCAAGAAGCTGCTGCTCGACTTCGTGACCTTGGTGCCCAACTGCTGCACGGCTTGCGGCAACAGCGGCGTGGCGAGTTGCAGCTTGTTCTGCACCTGCACCTGCGCGATGTCAGGATTGGTGCCGGCTGCGAACGTCAGCGTGATGGTTGCCGTACCCGAGTCGTCCGATGTGGACGACAGATACAGCAAGTGGTCGAGACCACTCATCTGCTGCTCGATCACCTGCGTGACAGTGTTTTCCACCGTCTTCGCCGATGCACCCGGATACGTTGCGCTGATCTGCACGGCCGGCGGCGCGATGGTCGGATATTGCGCGATCGGCAACGTGAACACCGACGCGATACCCGCGAGCATCAGAATAATGGCGATCACCCATGCAAAAATCGGGCGATCAATAAAGAACTTTGCCATGAAGCGGGCTCCCTGTTATTACGCGCCCGATGCAGCAGAAGCGGGTTGAGCCGTCTGCGCACCGCTGGCGGCCGGCGCACCCTGAGCGGATGCGTCGGAAGCGGGTGTGGCGGGAAGTTGCGCGGCAACGGCCTTGACCTCCTGCCCCGGACGCGCCTTGTCGGTGCCCTGGACAATCACGCGGTCGCCGGCCTTCAGGCCGCTTTCCACCACCCAGTTCGAACCGTACGTGCCCGACGTAACGAGCTGGCGCAACTCGACCTTGTTCGCGGCGTTCACGACGAGCGCGGTCGGCTGGCCCTTCTGGTCATGCGTGATGCCGACTTGCGGCACGACGAGCGCGTTGTCGTTGATGCCTTCCTCGATCCTCGCGCGCACGAACATACCCGGCAGCAGCACCTTGTCCGTGTTCTTGAAGATCGCGCGCACCGTCACCGAGCCGGTGGTCTGATCGACCGTCACGTCGGTGAACTGCAGCTTGCCCTTTTCCGAATAGGTGCGGCCGTCTTCGAGAATCAGCGAGACCTTGGCAGCGTCCGGACCGCTCGTCTTCAGGCGCCCTTCCTGCACTTCGCGGCGGAGCTTCAGACCGTCGAGGCTGGATTGCGTCAGATCCACGTAGACCGGGTCGAGTTGCTGGACCGTTGCCAGCAACGTGGCGGCGCTCGCCTGTACATACGCGCCCGGCGTAACTTGCGACACGCCGATCTGGCCGGTCACCGGCGAGGTCACGTCGGTGTAGCCGAGGTTGATCTGCGCCGTGTCGACCGCTGCCTTGCCGGCGGCCACGTCAGCCGCGGCCTGGCCTGCAGAGGCCACCGCGTTGTCGTAGTCCTGCTTGCTGACCGCATTGGCGGCCACCAGTACCTTGAAGCGGTTGGCTTGCGCGGTGGTCGACACGAGGTTGGCCTGGGCCTTCGCCAGCGTTGCCTTCGCGTTGTTCAACGTCGCGATGTAGGGCGCCGGATCGATCTTGTACAGACGCTGACCGGCCTTGACCTCGCCGCCTTCCGTGAATTCGCGGCGCAGCACGATGCCGTCGACCCGTGCACGCACTTGCGCGACGAGGAAGGCACTGGTGCGGCCGGGCAATTCGGTGACGACGGGCACAGCCGTCGGCTGGACGGTGACGACACCCACTTCGGGCGTTTGTTGCGGCGGGGCAGATTGTTTTGGTCCGCACGCTGCCAGCAATACGGCAGCCGTCGCGGCACTGATTAAGCGGAATGGAACCCGTTCGACGCGCATGGAGCGACCTCTGTCAAAGACTGAGAATGAAAAAGTGCGCGCATCCCTACCCCGGGGACGACAGCGCACACATGCGTCTTGCGACGCGTGACCGGAAGCCCGTGGATGCAAACCGCACCTGCAGGGGCATCCTGAGCAAAATGCGCCATACCGGGGAAATGCCGCACGGCGCCGCCCGTCGGGGCACGGCGCAAGAGCGTTTTGAAAGGCAACAGTGACGGATATTAACCGGTCGTCACGGCTTGGGCTATCCGATCGTGGGATGCTATTATATATACATCCACGAATGCATGTAAAAGTGCGTTTAGTTCTTTGCAGGCGGGGGACCTGCAAGATCGCTTCGCAAATTGCTTAACAGAAGACAGATTGTCATCGAGCGTACTTAAAAGCGCCCGGGGAAACCCCACAATCAGGGCAGGTCACGACAATATGGTCAGAAGAACCAAGGAAGAGGCACAGGAGACGCGCAACAGCATTCTCGACGCGGCCGAACGGGTTTTCTTCGAGAAGGGTGTATCGCGCACGTCGCTCGCCGACATCGCACAGGCCGCCGGCGTCACGCGCGGCGCAATCTACTGGCATTTCGCGCACAAGGGCGATCTGTTTACCGAAATGTTCGACCGCGTGCTGCTGCCGCTGGACGAACTCAAGGCCGCCTCGCAAGATCCCAATGAACCCGACCCGCTCGGGCGCCTTACGGAAATCTGTACAGTCTGCCTGCGTGACACTGCCAACGACCCGCGTCGCCGGCGGGTGTTCGACATTCTCTTTCTAAAGTGCGAGTTCGTCGAAGAGATGGGTCCGGTGATGATCCGCTATCAGACCAATATGCGCGAAGGGCTGTTGAAGATCGAGGGCGGTCTGCGCAATGCGATCTCCAAAGGGCAATTGCCGGTCGATCTCGACACCAGAATCGCGGCGGCGATGGTGCATGCGTTCATCAGCGGCTCGCTGCGCGACATGCTGTTTTTGCCGGAGACGACCAATTTCAGCAAGCACGCGGAGCAGATGGTCGCCGGGATGTTCGATGCGCTACGGCTGAGTCCGGCGCTGCGCATCGGGAATCGGACGGCGCCGGCCGCCGCCCAGCTACCCGGTCAGACTAGCTAGCTACTTACGCGGCGACCCGGCGCGCCCGCGCCGTCTGATTCGACGTGTAGATATTGCCGCGTTCGAGGGGCGCCCCACCCTGCACCGTGGCGATCCACTGCTCCGTACTCGCCACCGCTGCGAAGTTCGACTGCAGGACCACGCTGAAGACCCGATGAATCTCCTCTGCGCTCACAAAGCCCGCACTGTTCTCATAGGGCAGTGAGCCGGTTGCGTCGTGCAGAAATTCGACGGCAAACCCCGAGTGGTATGCGTGGTTGATGGTCGACGCGTCGCAGTTGTGCGTCATGTAACCGACAACTGTCACCGTGTCGACCCGCTGCGCGGCCAGCCAGTCGGCGAGATCGGTACCGGCAAAGGCGCTCGCCCGCGACTTCTCAATATAGTGATCATGCGCCCGCCCACCCACCACCGGATGCAGTTCGGCGCGTTCGCTGCCGCGCGCGAACACCGGCGAGCCGGCCGGCGCGAGATGTTGCACGACCACCACCGGCACGCCGGCGGCACGGGCCGCATCCATCGCCCGGCCGATGTTGGCGAGCGAAGTTTGCACATCCGGGTATTCGATCGGCAGATCGCCGGTAACGTATTCGTTCTGCGCATCGATGACGATCAGCGCGCGGCGGGGTGCGGTCATGGCAAGACTCCTGTCGGTTGAGCAGTTAGGGCTCGCGCTGCACGGCGCGGGACGGGCGTTCTGCAGGCAGCGGCGATGAAGCATTGTTCGTCAGCCGCCATTTCGCCGATAGCGACCCGAATGACAATCTTCGCTAGAATCGGGCCATCGTTGGATCATCGTTAAATGTCACGGGGCGATTGCGAATGACGGCTACATCCACCTCCTCTGCCGCCCGGCGCGACGACGCGCCCCGCCACGTCGTCGCGGTTGTCGCTTTCGACGGCATCAGCCCGTTCCATCTTTCGGTACCGTGCGTGGTGTTCGGCGAGGACCGCAGCAACGGCGGCTTGCCCGATTTCGACTTTCGCGTCTGCGCCAGCGAAGCCGGCACGCTGACCACCACCGCCGGCTTCTCGATCGCGGTCACACATGGGCTCGAAGCGCTCGCCGACGCGGATACGATCATCGTGCCGAGCTGGCGCGATCCGGACGAGACGCCGCCCGCCGCCCTGCTCGACGCACTGCGCGCCGCCCATGCACGCGGTGCCCAACTGGTCGGGCTGTGCCTGGGCGCGTTCGTGCTGGCCGCCGCCGGTATTCTCGACGGCCGGCCGGCGTCGACCCACTGGGCGTGGGCGGACGATTTCGCACACCGCTTTCCGCGCGTGCGGCTCGATCCCGACGTGCTCTATGTCGACGACGGCAACGTGCTGACCTCGGCAGGCACCGCTGCCGGCCTCGACTGCTGCCTGCATGTCCTGCGCAAGATGTGCGGCGCGCAGGCGGCGAACTATGTCGCGCGCCGCCTGGTGGTGCCGCCGCATCGGCAGGGTGGCCAGGCGCAATTCATCCAGCAACCGGTAGCGCCGAACGTCCGCGGCGACCGCCTGTCCTGTCTGCTCGATTGGGTAAGCGGAAATCTGGATGCGCCGCATACGCTCGACACGCTAGCCGAACGCGCGTTGATGAGCCGCCGCACGTTTACGCGGCGCTTCCGGCTCGCCACCGGCACGACCGTCGGCGCGTGGCTGCTGGCGCAGCGGCTGAGCCGCGCGCAGCAACTGCTGGAAAGCACGGATGAGTCCGTGGAAGCGATCGCGGGGATTGCGGGATTCGGCTCGACTGCCTCGCTACGGCAACATTTCGCGGAGGCGTTCCGCACCTCGCCATCCGCGTGGCGGCGGGAATTCCGCGGCGTGTGAGCGTGGTGGACGCGCTTATTGTTCGCTGATCCAGCGCGCCACATACAAAAGCAGCGCCACCAGAAAAATCATCACCGCCCACGCCCAGTTCGGCACCACGTGCGGATTGGGCTCGCGGTGCGAAACCCCATGCGACACACCATGGGCCGCCCCATGCGATGCGCTCGCTGCCCGCCCGGTCAGCGCATTGCCATGATCCACGCGCGTGCGCCGGGCAATCCCTCCGAGGTTAATCGGCCGCAGAAACACGTGCTGCCGACGCGCCGCCGACCCGCGTGCACGATTCGGCCCTTGCCCATGCTTGGCGCGAACAACAGCGCCAAACTCGTCGAAAAAATCGTCCGCCAGTTGATGCAGCGCGTTTTCGAGTTGGCGCGTAGGCAGCTCAGCAAGCGGCCCGGACGAGGTCGCCCAGATCGTGTAATCGATCCGCGTGCCGCGCTCCCTGCCGACGCCATGCGAGCTATCGTCGGCGCGCAATCTCACTTCGATCTGTCCGCGCAACGAGCCGATGCCCTCGGCTCTCGCCTTGAAGTTGATGGTGCGGCGCTGGGCATCCGCCGGTCCGGAATCCTGGCCCGCTACATGGGCGCGCGCTTCGTAACGCGCGCGCAACGGCCCGAGCGGCACGGTCATGGTGAGCGCGTATTCGCCGTGGCCAAGCCGCGTGAACGACTCGCAGTTGTCGAGGCTGGCACGCAACAAGGCGAGGTCCTGCAACGCGTCCCAAACGTCGGACGGCGCAAGCGGAATCCGTAACGCGTCGTTCAGTTCCATGGCAGCCTCCCCGATGAACGCGCGACAGCCGGTCAGGACGTCTGATCGATACGGTCGACGCGCGATGCGTAAAACGCGAGATACCCTTTTATTTGTAGCGCCGGTTCAAGCGGCGTCTCATAGCTCCAGACGGCGTTTTCGATCAGACCGTCTTCGGTGCGCAGATGATAGTACGAAGCATGGCCCTTGAACGGGCAGTGCGAAGTATGCGTGGAGCGTTCGAGGCGCGCCATGTTGACGTCGCCGCGCGGAAAATAGAACACGTCCGGCAGGCCGGTTTCGGTGAGTGTCAGGCCGGCCTGGGTGTCGGCCATCGTCACGCCGCCGTGAATCACCCGCACCCGATGGTTGTTGCCGCTGATGGCGATGGTGTGCCCGCCCGCGCTCGCGCCGGGTCCGGGGCTTCCGTGAGGCGTCAAGGCATCGCTCATGTCTCGGCTCCGTGATGGGATATAACCCGGGATGCACCCCGGTATGCGGCCGTGCAACAAAAAAGCCACGGGGTGCACCCGTGGCTTCATTATCGGCCAAAGTTCAGCCGATTGCGCGGCCTTCCTGAATGCCGCCGGGGCTTCTCGCCCGGCGCCGCTCAGAGAGACGGGCCGTTTACTGGGTATTCCAGTAGAACGCGGCCTTGGCGGTGCCCTTGGCCGGAATCGTCACCGCCTTGGTCTGGTCGTTATCCTTGTATTGCGCGTGCACGGTGTAGCGGCCCGGGCGCAGCCTGACCAGCATATACGGCCCACGCGACGTGGCGGTCAGCACATTGCCGTCGTGCGCGTCGACGATCCGCACGTGGACGTCGGCGAGAAAATCGGAGCCGGGGCCAGTGAAGCGCATCGACAGCGGCCACTGGCTTTGCGCCTGCTGCAGTGCTTTCGATTCGTCGAGACCGACGCCGCCCGACACGAACGAGACGTCGCCCTGGTGCTGGATTTGCGGCAGGCCGCCACCGTTGGCGTTGCCCGCGCTGCTTTCGTCGGTGGTCGTGCCACCCGTTACGTCACTCGCCTGCGCATAAGCGCCGCCCGCCAGACCGAGCGTGAGCGCTGCGCAGACCGCAGCGGCTACGATCCTTCGCTGATTGCGTTGGGTTTTCATCGGTTCGCTCCTTCTTAAGGTCCTTGTCATCCGGAATCCCTCGGAGGGTCCAGATCAAGGCAGACGCAAGCTGCGTGCCCGCCATCAGTTCGCGTCGTATGGAAACCGTTGCTGCGCCACGCCATGCGGCGCAGAGCGACCTGCGTTACGGCTTTGAGTCAAGCTTTGAAACAGGTGAAAAAATGCCGGTCCGTACGCAGTAAGTGCAAGGACCGGCAAGCATTACTTCAATGCGATCAATGACCGTTTAGCCGAGATCGACCGGCACGAAGATCTGTGCGTTATCGCGCTGGATCAGCAACGCGATGCTGTTGCCCGCGCCGGCAATCATCTGCTTCAACTGATCGACGCTCGTCACCGGCCGGCCATTGACCGCCAGAATCACGTCGCCCGGCTGGATGCCGGCACTTTCAGCCGCGCCGCCCGATTGCTGCACCAGCAAACCATGCGACACGGACGCGCCGCTCTTCTCTTCCGGCGTCAGCGGCCGCACCGCTACGCCGAGACGGCCTTGCAACTGGGTCGGCTGATCGGCCTTATCCGAGGCTACCTTGGCATCCGACAACGAACCGATCGTCACCTTCAGGTCTTTGGTCGCCTTGTCACGCCACACCTGCACGGTGGCCGAACTACCCGGCGCCAGACCCGCAACCTGCGACGGCAGATCCGACGAGTCGCCGACCGGCTCGCCATTCACCGACAGAATCACGTCGCCCGGTTGCAGACCACCCTTGGCGGCCGGGCCGCCCGGATCGACCGAGCTGACGAGCGCGCCTTGCGGCTTCTGCATGCCGAACGAATCGGCCAGCGTCTGGTTCATGCCCTGCACCGCGACGCCGAGACGTCCACGGCTCACATGGCCGGTCTTGACGATGTCGTCCTTGACCTTGATCGCTTCGTTAATCGGGATCGCGAACGAAAGGCCCTGGAAGCCACCCGTCTGCGAATAGATCATCGAGTTGATGCCGATCACTTCGCCTTGCAGATTGAACAGCGGGCCGCCCGAGTTACCCGGGTTCACCGGCACGTCGGTCTGGATAAACGGCGTGTAGTTCTCGTTCGGCAGCGAGCGCGACTTCGCGCTGATGATGCCCGAGGTCACCGTGTTGTCGAAACCGTAAGGCGAGCCGATCGCGACTACCCACTGGCCGACCTTGCTCTGACGCGGATCGCCGATCTTCACGGTCGGCAGACTGCTCGCGTCGATCTTCAGCACGGCGACGTCGGACTGCTTGTCGGCGCCGACCACTTTGGCCTTGAATTCACGCTTGTCGGTGAGCTTCACGGTGACGACGTTCGCGCCGTCCACCACGTGGGCGTTGGTCAGGATGTAGCCGTCACTGCTGACGATGAATCCCGAGCCGAGGCTCGCGCTCGGCTGATCGGGCGCATCGCCGCCGTCGCCGCCTTGCATGCCCGGCATGCCGCCGAAGAAGTGCTTGTAGAACTGATAGAAGGGATCGCTCGGATCGATCGGCAACTGGTTGCCGCCGTTGGCGCCATTACCGCCGTTACCGCGCAATGCCGTTTGCTTGACCACATGCTTCGCGCTGATGTTGACCACGGCCGGGCCGTAGGTTTCGACCAGACCCGAGAAGTCGGGAATGCCGGTTTTCGCCGCGGCTTCGGCAGGCATCATCGCGGCCTGCGCCGGCGTGATCACCTGCGGCGCGGGCACGTCGCGATGCCCCGCCACATAGCCGGCGGAGAGCGCCACGGCGACAGCCACTGCAACAGCGCTGCGGGACAAGGTTTTCGCGTTCATCGTGTACTCCTGACTGGGAGAAAGAGGCTTTGGAATGAGATGAAGCGTACGTGGCATCGCTTAAAAGAGTCTTAAGCAGCGCCAGATCGCTTCAAGCCCATTGTTGAGGCTTGTTTAAGCCTCGCTTAAGCCACGTTCGATCCACGTTCGAGTCACTTTACGAACAGAAAGCCTCACCCTCAGAAGCGCACGTCAACCTGCAAACCACCTGTGGCCGATTCGTCGAGCTTCACCGCCGCATGATGTTGCGTGGCGATGCGGCGCACGATCGCAAGGCCCAGGCCGCTGCCCGCCACATCGGTGCGCACCCGGTTCGCGCTGGCGCCGGCCCGGTAGAAACGATCGAACACGCGCTCGCGTTCGGCCGGCTCGATGCCCGGCCCGCTATCGGCAATCCGCACCACCGGATGTCCCTCCTCCACATGCAGACTCACGTCGACACGGCCGCCTCGCGGCGTGTATTTGGTTGCGTTATCAACGAGGTTGTTGAACATGACCCGCAGCGCGTCGGCGTCGCCGATCACCGTGGCGGGTTCGCTCGCCTCGATGCCGAGATCGACACCGCGGTTCTGCGCAAGCGGCGCGTACGCCACCACACAGTCCTGCAGCAGCGCGCGCAAATCGATCGCGTTCGTCGCGGCGACGCCGTCCGGCTCCGAACGCGCGAGCGCCAGCAATTGCTCGGCAAGACGTGTGGCGCGCGTGACACCCGCCTGCAGATCGGCCAGCGCTTCGCTGCGCGTGGTGTCGTCTTTCGCGCGAGCCACCAGTTGCGACTGGATCTGCACGGCGGCAAGCGGCGTGCGCAATTCGTGCGCGGCATCGGCGACGAATGCTTTCTGAATATCGAGCGCAGTGGCGAGCCGTTCAAGCAGGCCGTTCAACGCGCGCACGAGCGGCTGCACTTCGAGCGGCAGACGCTGATCGGGTAAGGGATCGAGCGCCTCGGGGTGACGCGCGTCGAGCGCGCTGGTCACGCGCCGCAACGGCCTCAGCCCGCGCCCGACGACGACCCACACCGCCACGCCCAATAGCGGCAGCAGCACGATCAAGGGCCACAAAGTCCGCAACGCCACATTCGCCGCCAGCCGGTTGCGCACCGAAACTGGCTGCGCCAGTTGCACGACGTTATCGCCGACGATCGCGCCGTACACACGCCAATCTCCACGTTCCGTGTGCTCGGTTGAAAAGCCGAGTTCGGCGCGCGGCGCGAGGGGCGCACGCGGGCGCGAGTAGTACATCAACACGCCGTTGCGATTCCAGATCTGCAGCACGATGCCTTCGTCGCCGGTGTCGCGCGAACCGAGCACCTGGGAGAACGGTTCCGACGGCAGCGCCGCGGCGATCTGCTCCAACTGGTAATCGAACAGTTCGTTGGCTTCAGCAAGCGCTTGCCGGTAAATCAGCCAACCCGCAATGCCGACGCCGAGCAACACCAACGCCAGCAGCCAGAACAACAATTGACGACGAATCGAACGCATCGGCTCAGGCGTCCTTGGCGATCATGTAACCAAGACCGCGCACATTGCGGATCAGATCCGCGCCGAGCTTCTTGCGCAGCGCGTGGATGTAGACCTCGACCGTATTGCTGCCGATTTCCTCGCCCCAGCCGTACATTTTTTCTTCGAGCTGGCTCTTGGAAAGCACTGCGCCGGGCCGCGCGATCAACGCTTCGAGCAGCGCGAATTCACGCGCAGACAACGCGACCGGCGCGCCGTCGAGCGTGACCTGATGCGAGGCCGGATCGAGCGTCAGATTGCCGTGGCGAATCGTCGAATCGCTGCGGCCCGATTGACGGCGGATCAGCGCGCGCATGCGGGCGCCGAGTTCGTCGAGATCGAAAGGTTTGACGAGGTAGTCGTCCGCGCCGGCGTCGAGGCCTTTGACGCGATCGGCAACCGCGTCGCGCGCGGTGACGATCAGCACCGGAATGGCCTGGCCCTTGGCGCGCAGCGTGCGCAGCACGTCGAGACCGTCGCGTTTAGGCAGGCCGAGATCGAGCAGCACCAGATCGTAAGGTTGGCTGGCCGCCGCGCTGAGCGCCGCTTCGCCGTCTTCCACCCAGTCGACCGCGAAGCCTTCACCGCGTAGCGCCTTGCGTACGCCTTCGGCGATCATCCGGTCGTCTTCGACAAGCAATATGCGCATGGTTGGTACGGTCCCGAAACATTTGATGATGCCGCATTCTAGCGCCCAGCCCTGGCGTGCGCGCCACGCGACGCTTTTTCACCGCAGCGTGGCGGCATGTCTCTACAATGGGCGCTTTGCGTCGCGCCGCGGTTTTTCGCGCGCTACGCGACGCTTCGACACACTCTGGATTGCCGCGCGCCACCGCGCCCCGAAATCTTGCTTCTTCGCCTGTCCATGACGCACGCTTTTTTGTCCGCTTTTTTGCACTCTCTCGCACGCCGTGTAGCGCTGCGTCCGCTGCCTTCTTCTGTTGCCGACTCTCTGCCTCGCCGATTCGCACCGCGCTCGGCGGCGTTGCTGCTTGCCTGCGCCGCGCTTGGCAGCGGCGGCGCGGCGCTGCCGCTTGCCGCGCAGGCGCGCATCAAGGCAACCCATCCGAGCGTCAACGTCACCACGGTGTTGCCGCAATCGGTCATGGTCGGCCTGCAGCGCGCGCATGTGCCTTTGTCGTCGATCAGCGTGGTGGTCGAGAAAGTGGGCGACCGCACGCCGATCCTCGCCTTGAACGCCGGCAAGCCGATGATGCCCGCCTCGACGATGAAACTCGTCACGACCTACTCCGGCCTGTCGATCCTCGGCCCGGAATATCGCTGGCGCACGAGCGCCTACGCGGACGGCACGCTCGACGCCAACGGCGTACTGCACGGCAATCTGACCATTCAGGGCACGGGCGATCCGAAACTCGTGGCCGAAGAACTGATCGACCTCGTGCAGAAGATCCACAAGGCGGGGATCACCGGCATCGACGGTGCACTGGTGCTCGACAAGCGCTATTTCGACGCCTCCACGCGCGATCTGCCGCCGTTCGACGACGACGCCACCGCGCCGTACAACGTCGGCCCCGATCCGCTGCTGTACGCCTTCAAATCGCTGTCGTTCACGCTGACGCCTTCGCCGGACGGCAGCGTCGCCATCGACGTGCTGCCCGCACTCTCGCAGCTACAGATCGACAATCAGATGCACGCCGTCAACGGCCCGTGCCGCGGCGACGCCGCCGCAGTCTCGCCCACCGTCACGCCGCAGCCGAACGGCACAGTGGTGGCCTCGTTCGACGGCGACTACTCGGTGCGCTGCGGCCCGCGCACGATCAACGTCGCGGTGCTCGATCACTCCGCGTTCTTCGCGGGTGGTTTCCTCGCCCTGTGGCAGCAAACCGGCGGCACGTTCAGCGGCGCGACCCGCGAAGGCCCCGTGCCGGTCGGCGCGCGCCTCGTCGCCACGCACCAGGGGCCGATGCTCTCCGACATCGTGCGCGACATCAACAAGTTCAGTAACAACACGATGGCGCGCAACCTGTTCCTGACGATCGGCGCCACGGAAGAAAAAGGGCCCGCCACGCCCGCGAAATCGGCGCGCGCCATCGAGGACTTTCTGCGCCGCGACAGCGTCGACATGCAATACCTGACGCTCGACAACGGCTCGGGCCTGTCGCGCGACGAGCATGTTACCGCGCTCTCGCTCGCCGATCTGCTGCAGCGGGCCAATGCGAGCCCGGTCGCCCAGGTGTTCGTGGAATCGCTGCCGATTGCGGGCGTCGACGGCACCATGCGCAACCGCTTGACCAACCAGGGCGCGGGCGGCAACGCGCACATCAAGACCGGCACCCTGCGCGACGTGCGTGCGATCGCCGGTTACGTGGCCTCGGCGGACGGCAACAGCTACGTGGTGGTGAGCCTGATCAACGACCCGCATTCGGAGGCCGCTCGCGCCGCGCACGACGCCTTGCTCGAATGGGTCTATCAGGGACCGTCCCAGGGATTCACGAAGGTCTCCGACCCCGTCGCCGAACCGCGCGTCAGCAAGCCCAGGAAAAACCCGCACAAGCGCGGCACCCATTGAGGATTCCTTCTATAGAACCCACGCGCGGCAATGCGCCCAAGCGTGTACGCTGTCGGGCAGTGTTTGAGGCGCGCGTAAAACATTATGCGTAGCGCACGAGCCACGCAGCCGTTACGAAAGCGTGGCCCAATCAAACGATAACGACAACGTCCGCTGCGGCAAGCGCAGCGGCAAGGGACCGCGGAGGAAGACACAATGCAATTCGATGCCGAATTGCTGCTGCTCGCCATGGCGCCAGTCTTTCTCGCATGCATTGGCTGGGAGGCGTGGCACCTGCGGCGTACGCGCCCCGGCGCGCAGCTCTATAGCTGGCGCGACACGTTCTGCAACGCCGCGCTCGCGCTGATGCAGCAAGCCGCCGACAAGCTCGCGTGGCTCGTGATCATCCCCGTCTATGCATTTTTCTACGATCACTATCGCGTCTATACGTGGCAGGCGAGCTGGGTGTCGTTCGTCGTGCTGTTCGTCGCTCAGGATCTGCTCTATTACTGGTTTCACCGGTGCAGCCACCGCGTGCGCTGGCTGTGGGCCGCGCATGTCGTGCATCACTCGTCGGAGCGGATGAATTTTTCGACCGCCTTCCGCCAGAGCCTGATGTATCCGATTGCCGGCATGTGGCTGTTCTGGATTCCGCTCGCCGTGTTCGGCTTTCCGCCGAAGCAGATCGTCGCGATCGTGCTGATCAATCTCGGCTTCCAGTTTTTCGTGCACACCCAGGCGATCGGCAAACTCGGCTGGCTCGAATACGTGCTCAACACGCCGTCGATTCACCGCGTGCATCACGCACGCAACGACCGCTATATCGACCGCAACTATGCCGGCGTGCTGGTGATCTGGGATCGCCTGTTCGGCAGCTATGTCGAGGAAGATCCGCGCGATGCGCCGGTGTACGGCATCGTCGAACCGCTTCATACCTATAACCCGCTGAAGGCGACGTTTCATGAATGGGCGTCGATGGCCGCCGATTTCGTGAGCGTGCAAGGCTGGCGCAACAAGTTGCGCGCGCTGTTCGCACCGCCCGCATGGGCCGCGGCTTATCACGCGGGCCGCGCTGCGGGTGCGGGTGCGGGTGCCGCTGCCGCTGCCGCTGCTTCCAGCGGCGCTACAAGCATTGAAGGTAACCATACGGCCGCGTTTCAAACACCGCGCAGGCCGTAGAAGATTCTGTAAGCTGTCGTCATGCCGCCGACGCGGTGGGCGCTGCCTGCAACACATGGCATAAGGGCCACACATACGAGGAGATGTAGTCAACATGAAACAAACAGCATCGAGGAAACGCAATTTCGTCCGCGTCACGCAGATCGCCATCGCCAGTGCGGCGTTTGCACTGCTCGCGGCTTGTGGCGGCGGCAGCGATAACAACAACAGTTCGAGCAGCAGCACGCCGGCAGGCGGCGTGAAATTGCAGGTCGTTTCGTTTGGCGACAGCTTGTCGGATGTCGGCACGTACGCGCCGGTGATTCAGTCGAGCTTCGGCGGCGGCCGCTTCACGACGAACCCGGGTGAAGTGTGGACCCAGAAGGTCGCGGAGTACTACGGCGGCACGTTGACTGCCGCGTATGTGGGCGGCTTCGGTCAACCGCTGGTTGCGACGGGCGGGTTCGGCTACGCGCAAGGCGGCTCGGATGTCGTGAACGCCCAGGGCGAAGGTTGGGCACCGAACAACGCGGCGGCTACGACCGTGCCTGTGGTGACTCAGGTGGCGAACTACCTGGGCGCGCATACGAGCTTCAACGCGAACCAGCTCGTGCTAGTGAACGGCGGTGCGAACGACATCTTCCAGTTCGCGGGGACCACCGCCAACCTGACGGCGCTCGCCACCGCGCTGCAGACGCAATATCCGCTGCTCGTGCAGGCCGGCAAACTGCCGAACACTCAGGCAGGCCAGGTACAGTTCATCGCCGGCTACCTGCAGCAGCTGGCCAACCCCCAGATCGCGACGGCCGCCACGCAGCTCGCCGCGCAAATCCAGACCATCGTCAACTCGGGTGCGACCCACGTGGTGGTGTCGACGGTGCCGGACATCGGCAATACGCCGCAAGGCGTTCAGGCCAACGCAGCCTCGCCTGGTGCGGCTGCACTCCTGTCGGGGATTACCGCGGCGTATAACGGCATCCTGGTCCAAACCATGACGTCGCTCGGCCTGCTGGGCACGGGCAAGGTCATCGTGGCCGACGCGTTCACGTGGATTGATCAGCAGTTGCCGAACTACCAGGCGCTGGGCTTCACGGTGTCCAACACCGGTACGGCGTGTAACCTGACGTCGATGGTGACCAACGCAACCGCGTACGCCACCGCCAATCCGAGCGCAACGAACGGGCTGACCCCGGCACAGTATGGCGCCCAGTTCGGCTCGTCGCTGTTCTGCTCGCCGCAGACTTACACGGTGGCTGGCGCTGACCAGACCTACATGTTCGCTGACCTGGTCCATCCGAGCACGCACTTGCACGCCTTGTTCGCGCAGTTCGTTCAGCAGCAGATCGCGGCCACCGGCTTGGGGAAATAAGTTGAGGGTTGCCGCATAGCGGCAGCAGGATGCGAGTTCTGCAAACGCCCGGCTTGCTGGTCAAGCCGGGCGTTTTTTATTTATGTTTGTTGCGCGCGGCACAGCGGTTGAGACGACGGGTTGCTACAACGGATTGTGGCGGCGCCGGTGAGCAAGCCGTACCAATCAGGCAGTCCCTACCCTTGCGCTTCGAATGCAGCCGCGGCCCGGCCGAGCCGATCGTTCACAGCGATCCACTCGATCGTGTCCGGCAACTTCTCGATGAGAATCCGGCTCACGTCCGCGCGATCGAGCGCCCTTAGCAGGCCATACAACTCGCGCGCATAGACGTGCGGATCTTCAGGCGCGGCAATGAAATGCACGCCCTCGGCATGAGCCCACTCTCCTGCGCGGGAAGCACGCGCTACCAAGGCCACGCGTTCGTCGCTCTGACGCGCCGCGAGCAACATCTGCAACGCATCAAAAGGCAGCAAGGCCAACGGCGTGCGCGGCGCATAGTGCGCCTTCAACGTCCCCGAAGCGCGCGGTGTCGTGGCATCCGAACCGTCGGGCAGGCGTGGCGCCTCGCCGAGCACGTCGGCGATATCCTGCGGCGTTACGCGACCAGGTCTCAACAGCGCCGGAAATCCGCGCGACAAATCCAGAATCGTCGATTCGATTCCGACGTCAGATGCGCCACCGTCCAGCACGTGAATCGCGCTGCCGAACTCGTCGCGCACGTGCTGCGCCGTAGTTGGGCTCACGTGACCAAATCGATTCGCCGAGGGCGCCGCCACGCCGCCATGTCCGCCGCGCAACGCACTGAACGCTTCGAGCAAAGCCTGCGCAACCGGATGCGACGGGCAGCGCAAACCCACTGAATCCTGGCCGCCGCTCACGGCTGCATTGATCCGCTCGGCACGCTTCAGGATCAACGTGAGCGGCCCCGGCCAGAACGCATCGATCAAACGCTGCGCTTCCGCCGGCAAATGCTCGACCCAGTAGTTCGGATCGCCCTGCGGCGCCAGATGCACGATCACCGGATGATTCGCCGGCCTGCCCTTCGCCGCGTAAATACGCGCGACCGCGTCCGGACTTTCGGCGTCGCCGCCGAGTCCGTAGACCGTCTCCGTGGGGAACGCGACGAGGCCGCCCGCGTCGAGCAGCGCGGCAGCGTGTTCGATCTGCTCGGCGCTCACAGGCAAGGCGCTTGCGGCGCCCCCATCGGCAGGTTTGCTTTGATCCGGCATGGTGCTCGCGTCAGCCCGTGATGATATGCAGGAGCCGCGCGCAATCGCGCGCCGACGTGCGGGCTTCTTCAAGTGTCGCGGCCGTGAAGTTCACGTGGCCCATCTTGCGGCCGCAACGCGCTTCTTCCTTGCCGTACAGATGCAAACGCGCCGCCGGCATCGCAGCGACTTCGTGCCACGGCGGGGTGACCGCCGCGCCCTTCGGGCCGCCTGGGAACCAGACGTCGCCGAGAATGTTCAGCATCACCGCCGGCGAATGCTGGCGCGTGTCGCCAAGCGGCATGCCGGTCATGGCGCGAACCTGCTGTTCGAACTGGCTGGTCGCGCAGGCGTCGACGGTGTAATGGCCGGAGTTATGCGGACGCGGCGCCATTTCGTTGGCGACCAGCGATCCGTCTTCGAGAATGAAGAACTCGACGCACAGCACGCCGACATAGCCGAGCTTGTCCGCGATTTGCAGCGCGGCCTGCTGTGCTTGCTGGACCAGCGTCGGGCTTGCATCCGGCGCGGGCACGATGGTGTGCGACAGCACGCCGTCGCGATGCGTATTCTGCGCCAGCGGATACACCACCGACGCGCCGCTCGCCGCGCGCGCGATCAGCGCGGACACTTCGAACTTCAGCGGCAAGCGCTTTTCGAGCACACACGGAACGCCTGCGAGCGACGCATGCGCCTCGCGTACTTCCTCGGCGTTGCGCACACGGATTTGACCTTTGCCGTCGTAGCCCATGCGTGCAGTCTTCAGAATGCCGGGCAGCACGGCTTCCAGCTTCGCGTCGTCGAGCGCGGCCAGCGCGTCCGACGATTCGATCACCACGTGCGGCGCCACGGTCACGCCTGACGACGCGATAAAACGCTTCTCGGCGATCCGGTCCTGGGCGACGGCGACGCAACGGCCGGCCGGGCTCACGAAGGTGGTTTTCGCCATGAAATCGAGGCTCGCCGCCGGCACGTTCTCGAATTCGGTCGACACCGCCGCGCACAGCCGCGCGAGTTCGGTGAGCGACGCTTCGTCGTCGTAAGCCGCACGGATATGGCGGTCGGCAACCGTGCCCGCAGGACTGGTTTCGTCCGGGTCGAGCACGGCAACGCGATAGCCCATTGCCTGAGCGGCAAAACAGAACATGCGGCCGAGCTGGCCGCCACCGACCATGCCAAGCCATGCGCCGGGCAGAATCGGTGAAACCGGTGTGTTGTCTGGGTTCATCTTAGTGGTCGGTCGCGGCCGGTGCTGCATTCATGCAATAGCAGCACCCGGCCGGGGGTCAGACAGGGGGGACGTCTAAAAGCAATCAGCCTTGGCGCTTACAGCGCCGGCAGCACCATTGCGTGGGCCGCTTCGTTCTGGCGCACGCGGAACGCAGCCAGCTTTTCCGCATACTCGGCGCTCGTGCCGCTCAGAATCGACACCGCAAACAACGCCGCATTCGCCGCACCCGCTTCGCCGATTGCAAACGTGGCGACCGGCACGCCTTTGGGCATCTGCACGATGGAGTGCAATGAATCGACGCCCTTCAGATACTTGCTCGCCACCGGTACACCGAGCACCGGCACCGTGGTCTTGGCGGCCAGCATGCCCGGCAGATGCGCCGCGCCGCCCGCACCCGCGATGATCGCGCGAATGCCGCGCTCACGCGCGCTCTCGGCATACGCAAACATCTCGTCGGGCATGCGGTGCGCGGACACGACCTTGGCCTCATACGGCACGCCGAATTCTTGCAGAATCGCGACGGCGTTCTTCATCACTTCCCAGTCGGAACTGGAACCCATCAGCACGCCGACAACCGGCGCGCCATGCGTATGGGCAGTTTGTGCTTCACTCATGGTACGGCTTCCTTGTTTCTTGAGCACTGCAGATATAACCAGGTAAGCGTACTTAAGCGAGCTTGTGTCCGGTCAGGCGTTCGAGCGCTTCCTGATACTTCTCGCCTGTCTTCGTGACCACATCGTCCGGCAGCTTCGGTGCGGGCGGCTCTTTCTTCCACGGCTGGGTTTCGAGCCAGTCGCGCACGAATTGCTTGTCGAACGACGGCGGGTTGGTGCCGACCTGGTACTGGTCAGCCGGCCAGAAGCGCGACGAGTCGGCGGTCAGCGCCTCGTCCATCAGATACAGCTGGCCGTGGTTATCCAGACCGAATTCGAACTTCGTATCCGCGATGATGATGCCGCGCGTTGCAGCATAGTCAGCGGCTTCCTTGTACAGCTTGATCGAGATGTCGCGGATCGTGGCCGACAGTTCGGTGCCGATGCGGCGTTCCATCTCGTTGTACGTGATGTTCTCGTCGTGGTGGCCCATTTCTGCCTTGGCTGCCGGCGTGAAAATCGGCTCGGGCAGTTTTTGTGCGTTTTGCAGGCCTGGCGGCAGTTCCACGCCGCACACCGATCCGGTTGCCTGGTAGTCTTTCCAGCCGCTGCCGGCCAGATACCCGCGCACCACCGCTTCGACGAGGATCGGCTCGAGGCGCTTCACCACTACCGCGCGGCCCTTCACCTGCTCGACTTCGTCAGCCGCCACCACGGATTCGGGCGCCACGCCCGTAAGGTGATTCGGCACCACATGCTTGAGCTTCTCGAACCAGAAGTTCGCCATTTCGTTGAGCACGCGGCCCTTATTCGGAATCGGCTCGCCCATGATGACGTCGAACGCCGACAGCCGGTCGGTCGTGACAATCAGCAACTGGTCGTTGCCCACCGCATAGTTGTCGCGGACTTTACCGCGGCCGAGCAGCGGCAGCGAGTGGAGCGTGGATTCGTAAAGGGTAGACATCGTCGTGGTTCGCTAAAAGTGGGGCAAAAAGTATGACCGGAACAAAAGGGAAACGCCGTTCCCCGGATGATGCGGGAACGGCGATCGGACGACAACCTGGCCAATCGGCCAGATGTAGAGCCTGCTTATAGCTTAGCGGACGACTTGCGCGAGCTCGCCCGATTTGTACTTCTCCGCGATTTTATCAAGCGAAACCGGCTTGATCTTGCCAGCCTGGCCTTCGCAGCCGAATTGCGTGAAACGCTCAAGACAGATCTTCATCGCGGCTTCACGCGCCGGCTTCAGGTAGTCGCGCGGATCGAACTTGCCCGGATTGGTCGCCATGTAGCGGCGGATCGCACCGGTGATCGCCAGACGCAGGTCGGTGTCGATATTGACCTTGCGCACGCCGTTCTTGATGCCTTCCTGAATTTCTTCGACCGGCACGCCGTAGGTTTCCTTCATGTCGCCGCCGAATTCGCGGATTTCCGCGAGCAGCTCCTGCGGTACCGACGACGAACCGTGCATCACCAGGTGGGTATTCGGAATGCGCTGGTGAATTTCCTTGATGCGCTGGATCGACAGGATGTCGCCCGTGGGCTTCTTGCTGAACTTGTACGCGCCGTGCGACGTACCGATCGCGATTGCCAGCGCGTCGCATTGCGTCAGCTTGACGAAGTCGGCAGCCTGCTCCGGATCGGTCAGCAGTTGCTCGCGGGTCATCGTGCCTTCCGCGCCGTGGCCGTCTTCCTTGTCGCCCTTCATGGTTTCCAGCGAACCGAGCACGCCCAGTTCCGCTTCCACCGTGATGCCGATCGAATGCGCCGCTTCAACCACCTTGCGCGAGACTTCGACATTGTATTCGTACGAAGCGACCGTCTTGCCGTCGGCTTCGAGCGAACCGTCCATCATCACGCTGGTGAAACCGCTGCGGATCGCCGCCATACAGACCGCCGGCGACTGGCCGTGATCCTGGTGCATCACGACCGGAATATGCGGATACGACTCGACCGCGGCTTCGATCAGGTGGCGCAGGAACGGCTCGCCCGCGTACTTACGCGCGCCGGCCGACGCCTGCATGATGACCGGGGCGTTGACCTTATCCGCTGCGAACATGATCGCCTGCACCTGCTCCAGGTTGTTCACGTTGAATGCCGGAATGCCATAACCGTTTTCAGCGGCATGGTCCAGCAGTTGACGCATTGATACGAGAGGCATGCTTAACTCCTTAGATTGAAACGAATTCTGTGCCGTCGGCATCTTTTGGGGCGATTTTATCGCGAAGCAAGCTGCATACCCGTTCACACATTCCCTAAAGCGCTTCACCCGCGGACCTTTACCGCACGCGCAATTGAAGTCTGTGCGCCGCCTCTCGCGGGGCATGACAGCCTGCTTCGCTCAATCAAGCCTGTGCCGATCGAGCAGTCTGCTGTGTAGGGCAGAAGTAAGTGCTTTAGCAGTTACTTCCGCTATACACACAGTGCGTCAAATCAATACGGTTCACCAACGCGCACGATCTTCAGCGTATTCGTACCGCCTGCCTGACCCATCGGCTCGCCGACGGTCAGCACCACCATGTCGCCGCGCGATGCGTAGCCCTTGCCGACCACTGTTTCCAGCGCCTGCTGCAACGCGGTGTCGCGGTCGGTGCTGGTGTCCAGATGCAGCGACGTAACGTTGCGGTAGATCGCCATCGCCCGTTCGCTGCCGACGCGCGGCGTGAGCGCGAAAATCGGCACGTGCGTCCAGTGACGCGACATCCATAGCGCGGTCGAACCCGATTCGGTCAACGCGACAATCGCCTTCGCGCCCAGGTGGAACGCCGTGAACAGCGCACCCATGGCGATGGACTGGTCGATTCGCGTAAACGTGCGGTCGAGGAAATCCTTGTCCAGCTCCGACTGCTCCGACTTTTCGGCTTCAAGGCAGATCGCGGCCATCGTCTCGATGGTCTGCACCGGGTACTTGCCCGCTGCGGATTCGGCCGACAACATCACCGCGTCCGTACCGTCCAGCACCGCGTTGGCGACGTCCGACACTTCGGCGCGGGTCGGCACCGGCGCGTAGATCATCGATTCCATCATCTGGGTCGCGGTGATCACGAACTTGTTCGATTCGCGGGCCATACGAATCATGCGCTTTTGCAGCGCAGGAACTGCGGCATTGCCCACTTCCACGGCCAAGTCGCCGCGCGCAACCATGATGCCGTCCGACGCGTCGAGGATGCCTTGCAGTGCCGGAATCGCTTCCGCCCGCTCGATCTTCGCGATCATCTTCGGCTTGATGCCGTAGGGCGCACCCGCGATGTTCGCGAGCTGGCGGGCCATTTCCATGTCGGTGGCGTTCTTGGGGAACGATACCGCGACGAAATCCACACCGATCGACATCGCCGTGCGGATGTCTTCCATGTCCTTGGCCGTCAGGGCCGGCGCCGTCAGTCCGCCGCCCTGGCGGTTGATGCCCTTGTTGTTCGACAGATCGCCGCCGATCTTCACGGTGGTGTGGATCTCGCTGCCGAGCACGCGCACGACGTCGAGCACGATCAGGCCGTCGTTGAGCAACAGCACGTCGCCCGGTTTCAGGTCGCGCGGCAGGTCTTTGTAGTCGAGGCCGACGCGATCGTCGTTGCCGAGTTCACACTCGGCGTCGAGGATGAACGGGCTGCCGGCAACCAGCGTGGTCTTGCCGTTTTCGAATTTGCCGACCCGAATCTTCGGGCCTTGCAGGTCAGCCATGATGGCAACTTCACGGCCGGCCTGGCGGGCCGCCTCGCGCACGAAATCGGCGCGCTGGCGGTGGTCGTCGGCCGTGCCGTGCGAGAAATTGAGCCGCACCACGTCGGCGCCTGCCTGAATCATTTGCAGCAGGATTTCCGGCGTACTGGAAGCCGGTCCGATGGTAGCGACAATCTTGGTGGCGCGATGCATGAGTCTCCTCGTCTGGGTGGGATCGCTGGAATGAGCGCTGCGAGTCGGATGCGGAGGCTGCGCACCGAAGGGTGCTGCTGGGGGCTGCGCGCCGGTTGAAACCAGCGTCGCTTTATGGGGTGAAGCGGTGTTCGATACCGGCAGGGGGCGCGCCGGTGAGGGGGCGAGCGTCGTCTCGTCGTCCGGGAGTTCTGCGGGCGAGTGGGCGGCTTGTCCGGTGGACAATTCCGCTGCCTCGCCCGCAGTGGTCAACTCCGCGAGCGCGAGGGACAACTCGGATTCCTGCTGCTGCGGGGCGGCGGCTTCAGCCACGGCCGCTGTGGCGGCGGAGCGCGCTCCGCGCTCCCCTGCCGTTGCTGCTGCGGTGTTGCGCGGCTTGCCGCCGCGCGCTTTTGCAGACTTCGCTGAGGGGGAGCGCGTCACCACGTTAAGCCCGCGATTCCAGAACTGCGACAGCGGGGAGTGTCTTGCCCTCGAGGAACTCGAGGAAGGCGCCGCCGCCCGTCGAGATGTAGCTGACCTTGTCGTGGATGCCGTACTTGGCAATCGCCGCGAGCGTATCGCCGCCGCCTGCAATCGAGAACGCCGACGATTTGGCGATCGCGTCAGCCAGCGTCTTCGTACCGTTGCCGAACTGATCGAATTCGAACACGCCGACCGGACCATTCCACACGATCGTGCCGGCTTTTTCCAGTTGTGCGGCGAGCACCTTGGCGGTTTCCGGTCCGATGTCGAGGATCATGTCGTCGTCTTGCACGTCCGCGACGGCCTTGACTTCAGCCTTGGCGGTCGGAGAAAACTCTTTAGCCGTCACCACGTCGGTCGGGATCGGCACCGAGGCGCCGCGGGCTTTCGCTGCGTCGATGATCGTCTTGGCTTCAGCGACCAGATCGGCTTCGGCAAGCGACTTACCGATCTTGAGGCCCGCCGCCAGCATGAACGTATTGGCGATGCCGCCGCCCACAATCAACTGATCGACCTTGTCGGCCAGCGACTTCAGAATGGTCAGCTTGGTGGACACCTTCGAGCCGGCGACGATCGCCACCAGCGGACGCTTCGGCGCGCCCAGCGCCTTACCGAGCGCTTCAAGCTCGGCGGCCAGCAGCGGGCCGGCGCAAGCGATCGGCGCGTATTTGGCGATGCCGTGCGTGGTGGCTTCGGCGCGGTGCGCAGTGCCGAATGCGTCATTCACGTAGACGTCGCAGAGCTTCGCCATTTTCTGCGCGAGCTCGTCGGAATCCTTCTTTTCGCCCTTGTTGACGCGGCAATTTTCCAGCAGCACGAGCTGGCCCGGCGCGACGTTCACGCCGTTTTCGACCCAGTTGGCGACCAGCGGCACGTCACGGCCAAGCAGCTCGGCGAGGCGCTTCGCGACCGGCGCGAGCGAATCTTCCGGCTTGAACTCGCCTTCGGTCGGGCGGCCCAGGTGCGACGTGACCATAACGGCGGCGCCTGCGTCCAGCGCGGCCTTGATCGCCGGCACGGAGGCGCGGATGCGGGTGTCTTCGGTGATGTTGCCTTGATCGTCCTGCGGCACGTTCAGATCGGCGCGGATGAACACGCGTTTGCCGGACAGCTTGCCTTCGGCGATCAGATCGGAGAGACGCAATACCTTGTTCATGGGCGTGTATGTGCGAGTTGATGGGAAGGCGGTGGCGGACGACGCGCTGGACCTTAAGCGCGGCAAACTCCAGCGCTTCGGCACGGCAGCGGCTCCACTGAGTCGGGCGCCGGCGGCAAAGCCGCGGCTGTCGCGCCATGCAGCGGCGCGCTTATCCCGGAAACACCCATTTTAACTTATCCACACGGCCTTCTGACCCGCAACCAGGCGAATGTCCCGTATTTGAAGAATGCGCCGCACATGTCGCAGCGCAGCATTTTCGTTCCAATCAATTACATGAAGAGGCGCAAGAGCGTGAACACGGCCATTCCCACCACAATCGTGCCGAGCATGGTGCGCCGCCACATAAACCACGCCAGACCGGACAGTGTCGCGTAAAACTCGTGATTCGAGGGTGCGAACGAGAGCCCCTCCGGCGTCGCCAGCACATCGGGCAGCACGACGGCGGCAAGCGCCGCGGCCGGCGCATAACGCAGCATCCGCTGGACACGCGCCGGCAAAACCGTGCGCTCGCCGCCGATTAGAAACATCGCGCGTGTCACCGCGGTGACGAAGGTCATGCCGATAATGGACAGCCAGATCTGTAAGGATGTCATTGGGAATCTCCGGCGCTGTTGCGGATGCGGCGCAAGTCGGCGCGCTCGACCATCAGGTCGGCGGCGCTGCCCGCGATAATCGCCGCAATCACCGCGAGCGGCAGCGCGAGCCGGTACGGCAGGTCGAAAGCGAGCAGCGACACCAGGCCGGCGATGCTGACCGCGACCAGCGTGGAGCGCGTGGCGATCGCCGACACCATGATGGGCAGCAGCGCCAGCGTGCCTGCCAGCGCGAGGCCCCAGTTATCCGGAATCAGGCTCGCCAGCAGAATGCCGACGATCGACGAGACCTGCCACGACAACCAGCTGCACACCGCCATGCCCCAGAAGTACGCCTCTTTGCCCGGCACGTAACCGGTCTGGAAGCTCTTCTTCTGGAACAGCAGATAGATCACGTCGCCGTTGAAGTAGCCGAGCACGATGCGGCGCCACATCGGCAGATAGGAAAAATGCGGTGCGAGACCGGCGCTGAAGATCACGAAACGCGTATTGACCATCGCGGCGGTGAGCAGCACGGTCCAGATCGGCAGCTTGGCGGCCAGCAACGGCAGCACGGCCAGTTGCGACGATCCGGCGTAGCAGAGCAGCGACATGGTGAGCGCCTGCGGCAGCGTGAGCACGGACTTGCTCATGGCGATGCCGGTGACGAGACCCCAGGAGAAGATCGCCATCAGCGTGGGCGAATAGTCGCGCGCGCCCTGACGAAAGGAACGGCGATCGGTATCTGACAAGCGAGCGAGCATGGGGCGAAACGCGGGCGCCAGGCGGCGGCGCAACGAAGGGAGGTCGGCGCCAGGTCGTCAAGCACCCGCTGGCGCATCCGGATGAATTATGCGTGCGCCGAATTATAGCGCCCGGCATGCGGCCAAATGCCCGTTCCTTGTGCAAAAGACGCTAAAATAACGCTCTTTCACCGCACCGCTGGAGAATCGCATGTCAATGGCCGATCGCGACGGCAAGATCTGGATGGATGGCAAGCTCATCGATTGGCGCGACGCCAAGATCCACGTGCTGACGCACACGTTGCATTACGGCATGGGCGTTTTCGAAGGCGTACGCGCCTACAAGACGGCTGACGGCGGCACGGCGATTTTTCGCCTCCAGGAACATACCAAGCGTCTCCTGAATTCGGCCAAGATCTTCCAGATGGACGTGCCGTTCGGTCACGAAACGCTGGCCGCGGCACAGTGCGAAGTGGTCCGTGAAAACAAACTCGAATCCTGCTACCTGCGCCCGATCATCTGGGTCGGCTCGGAAAAGCTCGGCGTGTCGGCCAAGGGCAACACGATCCACGTGGCGATCGCCGCCTGGCCGTGGGGCGCTTACCTCGGCGAAGACGGTATCGCCAAGGGCATCCGCGTGAAGACCTCGTCGTTCACGCGCCATCACGTGAACGTGTCGATGGTCCGTGCCAAGGCCTCGGGCTGGTACGTGAACTCGATCCTCGCCAACCAGGAAGCGATTGCCGACGGTTACGACGAAGCGCTGCTGCTGGACGTGGACGGCTACGTGTCGGAAGGCTCCGGCGAGAACTTCTTCCTCGTGAACAACGGCAAGCTGTACACGCCGGATTTGTCGTCGTGCCTCGACGGCATCACGCGCGACACGATCATCACGCTGGCGCGCGACGCGGGCATCCAGGTGATCGAAAAGCGCATCACGCGTGACGAGGTCTATACCTGCGACGAAGCGTTCTTCACCGGCACCGCCGCGGAAGTCACGCCGATCCGCGAACTCGACAACCGCACGATCGGCTCCGGCGCACGCGGTCCGATCACCGAGAAGCTGCAATCCGGCTTCTTCGATATCGTGAACGGCAAGAGCGACAAGTACGCGCACTGGCTCACCAAAATCTAACGCACGCTGTGCCGGCCCAAGGCCCCTGGCCTTTACCAGCGCAACGCACGCACCCTGCATACAACGAGAAACTCCTCATGAGCGAAATCAAAGAAATGCCGCTGGTCGAATTGACCGCAAAAGATCTGCCGGCGTACTGCCCGAATCCGGCCATGCTGCGCTGGAGCGCGCACCCGCGCGTCTTTATCGACGTCACGCACGGCGAAGCGAAATGCCCGTACTGCAGCACGCGTTACAAGCTGCGCGACGGCGAAGTGGTCAAGGGTCACTGAACGCAAGCGCTTCGCAGTAAGGCCGCAGCCGCGGCGGGACCGGTCATGCCGGATCCGCGCCGCAAGGCTCGCGGCTTTTCCCTTTTTACCCAATCGAACGCCACGCGCATGGTTCGCGCGGCGCTTCGTTTCGACACCGGACACCCACTCTGATGCGTCGCGCGTTGGTTATCGCACCGAACTGGATCGGTGACGCATTGATGGCGCAGCCGCTGTTTGCGCGCCTCGTGAAATTGCATCCGCGCATCGTGATCGACGCGGTCGCGCCCTCGTGGGTCGCGCCCGTGCTCGAACGCATGCCCGAGATTCGCGACGTCTACGCAACCGACCTCGCGCACGGCAAGCTGCAGATGCTGCGCCGCTGGCAGCTGGCGAGCGACTTGCGCGATGTCGGCTATGATGCGGCCTACGTGCTGCCGAATTCGCTCAAGTCGGCGCTGATTCCGTGGATGGCGGGCATTCCGCTGCGCATCGGCTACACCGGCGAGAGCCGCTACGGCCTGCTGAACGTGCGTCACTCGAATCCGCGCAAAGACGAGCGCCCGCCGATGGTCGGTCATTACGCCGCCCTCGCCTACGCGCAAGGCGCCAAGGTCCCCGACGACCTGCCGATGCCGCGACTCGACGCGGATCTGAACGAAGCGTCACGGGTCTCGGCGCGCTTCAATCTGGATACCCGCGTGCCGCTGCTGGTGTTCTGCCCGGGTGCCGAGTACGGTCCGGCCAAGCGCTGGCCGCCCGAGCATTTCGCCGCGCTCGCGCAGATCGTCGGCCAGTCGTTCCCCTACACGCAGATCATCGCGCTCGGCTCGCCGAAAGACGCGCCGCTTGCCCAGGCCATCGCCGAGAAGGCGCCGAACGTGCGCAACCTGTGCGGCCAGACCGCGCTGAGCGAAGCTTGCGCGCTGATCTCGCGGGCCAACGCGGTCGTCACCAACGATTCCGGCCTGATGCACGTGGCCGCCGCGCTGCGCCGGCCGCTGGTGGCCGTGTACGGTTCGACCGATCCGCGCCACACGCCGCCCTTGTCCGAGCTCGCGAAGGTACAATGGCTTCATCTCGAATGCAGCCCCTGTTTTCAGCGCGAGTGTCCGCTCGGGCATCTGAACTGCCTGAAGCAGTTGAGTGCCGAGCAGGTGTTCGGCGATTTGCGCGGCATGTTGCTTGCGCAACGTTGAACCTGGCTGATTCGGCTGATACTTGCACGCAACACCGCACGCCTTGAGCGCGTCGCGTCATGTTCGCGCCTTGCGGCGCGGGCATCCTCGCGCTTAGGAGCGATTGTCCGGTGCTCCGGACTGTCCCGCTGACCGCTGCCCCGCAACCGCGCGCCGCGCACAAGAGACTGACGAGCCATGCCACGTTTTGCCCATATCTTCGAAGCCGCCGCCGATACGCTGAACGCCTATTACCAGGCCATCGCCGAGGTGAATATCGACAGCTTGATGGGCCTGTGGATCGATGAGGAATTCGTCAGCTGCATCTGCGCCGACGGCTCCCATCTGCACGGCCTCGACAGCATTCGCGCCGGCTTGCAAATCCAGCTCGAAACCGCGCCCGTTTCGATTGAACCGCTCGATATTCGCGTCTACGACAGTCTCGGCACCGTCGTCTACGCCATTGCCGAAGCACACCGCCCGGCCGATCCGAAGGCGGCGCCCGCGATGGTGTTCACCACATACGTGATGGTCCACGAACGCGGCGAATGGAAAATTGCGCATATTCACGCGAGTCCGATGCCGAACGAAGCCGCCAGTCAGTTCGCGACCAAGATGCGGCATGGCCAAGGGTCGTTGCACTGACGCCTGACGTGCGCATTTCGCTCGTTCGGCCTGTTTCGCCGGTTCTACCTTTTTTGCTTTGACGCTGGCATGAGCACGCCCCGCAGGAAGTCACCCGTCCAGAACGAATCCCCGATAGGGGATTGGGAGACGGCGCACGATCAATCCGCCTCTACCGGCGCAGCACGCGCCGCGGCGGCGGCTGTCGAGGCCACCGTCGAACTGCTCTACCGCGCGCCGCTCTGGCTGCCGAACCGGCATGTGCAGACCATCGTCCCGGCGCTGTTTGCGCGCCGCCCGGCCATCGCGTTCCGGCGCGAACGCTGGGACACGCCGGATGGCGATTTCATCGATCTCGATTGGGTCGTGCATGACGGCAAGCCTGCCTCAGCGCTCACCCCTGCCACGCCCGCCAGAATTCCCGCAGACGACGCGCCGTTGTTCGTGCTGTTTCACGGCCTCGAAGGCAGCTCCACGTCGCACTACGCCACCACGTTGATGGCGGCCGCGCGCGAGTACGGCTGGCACGGCGTGGTGCCGCACTTTCGCAGTTGCAGCGGGCCGCTGAACCGGTTGCCGCGCTTCTATCATCTCGCCGACAGCAACGAAGTCGACTGGATCCTGCGCCGCTTACGCGCCACGCATCGCGGGCCGATCGTGGCGGCGGGCGTGTCGCTCGGCGGCAATGTGCTGCTGCGCTGGCTCGGCGAGCGGCGTGAAGACGCGTCGCCGGTGCTCTCGGCCGCCGCGGCAATTTCGACTCCGATCGACGTGCACGCCGGCGGCCGCGCGTTGTCGCAGGGCTTCGGCATGATCTACACGCGCAGCTTCCTGAAGACGCTGAAGCAGAAGGCCGAGCAGAAGCTGACGCAGTTTCCGGGGCTATTCGACCGCGATGCGATGCTGGCGAGCCGCACGATGTACGACTTCGACAACGTGGTGACAGCGCCGCTGCACGGCTTTCGCGACACTAACGACTACTGGAGCCGCGCGACCACGCGGCCGTTGCTGTCCGGGATCACCGTGCCGACTCTGGTGCTGAATGCGCGCAATGACCCGTTCTTGCCGGCTGAAGCGTTACCGGCAAAGCATGAGGTGTCGGCGTCGGTGGAACTCGATCAACCCGAACATGGCGGCCACGCGGGTTTTATGACTGGGCCGTTCCCGGGCCGCATCGACTGGTTGTCGCGGCGCGTGCTCGGCTATCTGGAGCAGTACGTCGATCATGGATGACATCGTCAAACAGGCCTTGGCCAAATGGCCGAACGTGCCGAGTTGCACGGGATGGTTGATGTTGGACCGACGCGGCAACTGGCGCATGCGGGATGAAGCCGCTCAGGCCAGCGGTACGCCAGGCACGGCGATCCGGCATGAGGCGTTGCTCGGGTTTATCAACCGGAATTACGACGCCGACGAACGCGGGCAGTGGTTTTTCCAGAACGGCCCGCAGCGCGTGTATATCGAGTTGGGCTATACGCCGTGGGTGGTGAGGTTGTCAGCTGATGCCGCCGGCATGCTCTCCTTGACGGACCAGGCCGGCGGGGCTTTCGAGCCGACGGCCGTGTTTGTGGACGATGAAGGTGGGATTCTGTTCGTTGACGGCTCGACGCCACCGAGAGTCGCGGTTTTGCACGATCATGACCTCGAGGTTTTTTCCGACCACGCAGCCTTGGGCGATGACTCGATGAGCGGCGCGTTTCACTGGAACAATGGGCTTGTGTTGCCCTTGCAGGGCGTGCAGCGAAGTGAGGTTGCCGGGCGGTTCGGATTTGTCGAAAGTCCGGCGGCTCAAATAGCACAAGCCCGCAACCCCTAACTCTTCTCGTCAAGCCGCTCCTCTTTATAGCGGCTCTCCATTTCATGTAAGCGGGCGTCGACGGTCGCGAGATCGTAGTAGCCGATCGTCTTCAGATCCCGAGCTTCCTTCAATTGCCGGATGGCCGACGGCCACGCCCCCTCGAGCGCGAATTTTTCGGCGAGCGCCCGATGCTGCGTCAACGCATCGCCGCTGCCGGCGCTTGCCTGCGCGAGATACATCCACCAGGCAGGCTGATCGGGTTGTACTCGCGTTTCCTTCAGCGCCAAAGACTGCGCGTCGGCGAATCGCTTCAAGGTCAGCAAGGTCTGGATATGCATGTCGATTGCAGCGTTCGACTGCGGCCAGCGCTTCTGCGCAAACTCGGCGAGACGTGCCGCCTCGTCATTACGCCCGGCGCGGCGCGCGATGTCGGCCGTCAGCACGTCGAGGCTCGGCGAACTGCGCATGGGCTCGCCTTCGCCACGTTCGCCCGCGGCAAATGCTGCCCGCGACGAAGCCAGCGACGCCACCGCGTCGTCGTAACGCTCGAGCAGCATCTGCCCATAGGCAATCCCGTACCAGTTCGCAGCGACGTTCACCGCGGTGCGGTCCTCGATTTCGGAGCGCAGGCGCGAAATCTCATCCGCGTATTCACTGCGCGAGCGGTCCTGCAGCAAGCGCGCCCGCGCCCGCACGAAACCGTATTCGGAGGTCTGATGCGGTTGCCGGTAAGGCGCGCGGCGTGCACGGTCTTCCATGTCGGCGATCCGTTCGCCAGTCAGCGGGTGGGTGCGCGCGTAAGCCGGTATGCCGGTGTCGCTCATCGCCGCACGATCGAGGCGACCGAAAAACGTCGTCATCGCATAGGGATCGTAGCCGGCGCCGGCCAGCAGCAGAAAGCCGACGCGGTCCGCTTCATGCTCGGCGGAGCGCGAGAAACGCAATTGGTTGTCGACCGCATAGGCCTGGCCGCCGATCGCAATCGCGCTGCCAAGATCGCCGCTGTGCGCGAGCACGCCCGCCAGAATGCCGAACAACAGGCCGGCGAGCGCAGCATAGCCGCTGCGCTCGCCGGTGGTGATCATCCGCGAAATGTGCCGCTGCAAGACGTGCCCCATCTCGTGGCCGAGCACGGAGGCGAGTTCGGACTCGGTTTGCGTCGCGACGATCAAACCGGTGTTCACGCCGATAAAACCGCCCGGCAGCGAGAAGGCGTTGATTTGCGTGTCGCGGACCGCGAACAGCTCGAAGTCCGGACGATAGCCGCCGATGTAGAGCGCGCTCGCCGCCGCCGAGAGTTTCGCGGCGACCGAGTTCAGATAGTCGCGCACGAGCCAGTCGTCGAGATAGTCGGGGTCGCGGCGCAACTCGCGCATCACGCGTTCGCCGAGCTTGCGCTCGGCTTGCGGCGTCAGCGAGCCGGAGCCGCCGTTGCCGAGGTCGGGCAATTGCTGGGTGACGATCGGGGTGCGCCAGTTGGTGGTCGCGCCTGAGTTGCCGGAGAAGCGGCTCTGCGCGCCGCCATAGACGCCGAACACGCCTTGGGCGATGTCCGGCGGCACGATGGGGTCGGCGAAAGTTTCGACCGGGCCGCTTTCCAACGGCGGTTCCGCGGACTGCATGTTGAGCGCGAGGGTCGTGCCCGTGTTGGTGTTTGCGTTCGATGCGCCGCGCGATTGCGGGTACACGCCCGGCGGCGCCGCGAGCGCGACAGACAACAACGCAGCAAGAAACCGTTTCGAGCGCATCGCGAGGTCGATATGACGAAGTCGAAAAGCGGCGCCCGCCGCTCGGACTAAGATAGCGGGCATACGGTGATTGTAATCATCTCGCCCCGCCCAATCACGCTGCTATGATAAGCGCCCTCTGAAGGAGCCCAACCATGCCTGAACTCACTCATTTCGACGCTGCCGGCCAGGCGCACATGGTGGACGTCGGCGGCAAGCAGGAGACCAAGCGCATCGCGATTGCGCGCGGCTCGATTCGCATGCTGCCTGAGACGTTCGCGCTGATCCGCGACGGCAACGCCAAGAAAGGCGACGTGATCGGGATCGCACGCATCGCGGCGATTCAAGGCTCGAAGCGCACCGCCGATCTGATCCCGCTCTGTCACCCGCTCGCGCTGACCCGCGTGAAAGTGGACTTCGAGCTCGATGAAACGTTGCCCGGCGTGCATTGCACGGTGCAAGTGGAAACACTGGGACGCACGGGTGTGGAGATGGAAGCGCTGACCGCCGTGCAGGTCGGACTGCTGACGGTGTACGACATGTGCAAGGCGGTGGATCGCGGCATGACGATCACCGATGTGAAAGTGCTGGAAAAGCACGGCGGGAAATCGGGGGATTGGGTGGCGGGTTGATGACGGGCAACGTCATCGCGCCGCTCTACTGCTACTAAGCTACAGAACGACAGCGCGACGTCAATCGTCCTCGCTGTCGTCGTCCTGATTGACGTCGCCCGCCGGCATGCCATAGCGCTTGACCAGTTCCGCCTTGAAGCCGGTCAGCGTCTTCTGTTCGTCGCACAGCTCATACACGTAGGCCAACTGCGACGGCCAGTCCTTCAACTCCTGAGCAAAAATCTTCAGACGCTCGACGGTATCGAACGCCCCCGCCGTATCGCCGCTCAGTGCCTGCAGCACCGCATACCGGCGCAGCACGGTTTCTCCCGGCAGCAGCGCAATCGCCTGCTTGTGCATATCGAGCTTGTGTTGCAGGTTCATCGAATTCATCGGCTCCAACGTCGCAAGGCCATACTCGCCCCACGCCTGAAACAGGAACGACGGATCCGCACGATACTGCTCGGCGGGCCGCGAACCGTAATACAGCACCTCGGCACGCGTGTAGTCGCGATACACCGGATACAGCGCGGCGATCCCGCCGAACACGATCACGGCAAACGCGCCGAACGACAGGCGGCCAGGCACGAGCCGCAGCGACCGCGTCTCGAGCAAACCGAACACGAACATCGCCGGCAGCAGGAAGAACATGTACTGCTGTGGATATTCGACCAGCGCATGCATGACCAGCACGCCGATCAGCGCGACGCCGAACACACGCGCGGCGCTCTGCGGCGCGCGGACCACGCGAATCAGCCACGTAATCAGGCCGAACAGAACGATCGCAAGACCGATCAAACCCGTCTTCGCGAGCAGGTCGATGAAAATGTCGTGCGAGTTATTGGCGATCTCGACGCCGCCAAGCGACTTCACATACTCGAACTGGTAGCTCGGAAACTCGCCCCAGCCGACGCCCAGCAGCGGATGCGCCTTGAACATCGTCCAGCCGTACTTCCACAGCGCGAGGCGCGGGGCGATCTGGCCGGCGTCCTTGAAACGTTCGGCCGCCGACTGCCCAAGCTCCAGGTGATAGTGCACATTGGCCCAGCGGATCAAGGCATTGATGACGAAGAACAGCACCGCCAAGCCGATCGGGATCAGCCATTCGCGATTGCTACGGCGGAGCTGCGGCTGGTTACGCATCTGCGCGAAGGCCATCCAGAAACCCGCCACCACGATCACGCCCATCTGCAGCCAGGGGCCGCGCGACACGGTCAGCGCGAGTCCAATGGCAAAAATCGTCGACACGAGCAGCCAGATGCTGACCGCAATGCGGCGCGTCTGCACGAGGAACAGCGCACCGGCCATCGCGAATGCGATATAGGTGGCAAGGTGGTTCGCCTGCGCCATATTGCCGAACGGCCGACGCTCGACGGTCACGTTGTAGGCGACGACCAGCGGCGACACGCGCACTTCGAGGTGAAACAGCTGGATCACCTGGCAAAACACCGCAAACAGACCACCGACGATCAACGCCCCTGCTGCCCAGCGCAGTGCTGTTTCGTTCAGCTTGACGCGTGTGAAACCGTAGCCCGCGTGCGTCGCCATGAATGCGGCGAGCAGGTAACCGCCGCCGAGCCAGTTCATTGACGGCTGCGAGACCGGCAACAGCACCGACTGCGCCACCAGCACCAATCCGAACAGCAACGGCACCAGCGCGACCACCGGCGACGCAAACGTCACGCGCGGCCTCGCCGTCCACACCAGCAGCACGACGCCTGCGCCCGTCAGCAGATGCAGCGCGAGCGCCGTGAACTCAGCGTAGAAGGTCGGAATCGGATACGTGTGGTTGGCGACTGCATAAGGCAGCACCAACGCAAGAGCCAACAGAATGAGAGACAGGTAGCGCGCAAATGGGGTGGGCATCGAGTAACCGGGAGGGCGTCAGCAACCGGCGCACTATACAAAAAAATTCTCCTGCTGTGCGCCGGCTGGGCTGAAATATCCCGAAAATCAGTGTTTTACGTTCGGATAACAACTCACCCGAACTTTCTCCCCATTGCTTACGCGCGGCACTCCGGCGGTGCAAGATTCGACGGCAGGGAAGGCGTATCGGCTGGTGCGGGCCCGGCGCCTGGCGCAGGCAACGAGGAGGCTGTTTTGCCACCGGCGAAACATTCCCAGGTGACCGCCCCCGACTGCACCGCGCCCTTGCTCAAGGCGATTCGCGCAGTGGGTGCGTCGGCGTTGTCCGGCACCGAGGGCACCAGCGTCAGCGTGTTCGACCCGGCAGGCGCGACGCGCGTCGTGAAGGCGACGGTGATCTGCCCGGTATCGTCGTCGACGTGAACGGATTCGACGTTGCGGGTGGCAGGCGGCGACGCATACCCGCCGCCGAACGCATTGCCGCTCGCAGCGTTTTCGGACACCGCAAGCCGCGCGGATGCTGCCAGCGAGAGACCCTCACCGACGCGGCTGCGGGCCAGATAGTCCTGATACGCCGGAATCGCGTAGGCCGCGATCACGCCGACGATTGCCAGCACGATCATCAGCTCGATCAGCGTAAAGCCGAAACTGAAGCCGGAACCGAGGCGGCGGCAGGCACGTGCGAGGGGCACCGTCCAGCGCGCTCGTTCGAACGCGTTCCGGGACGAAGGCGTGGACTGGGAAAAAGGGGAATACGGCAAAGTAACGGTCATCGGCAGGCTCCTGAAACGAAAAACGCCTGCCCCTCGAATCGGGGACAGGCGTTTCAATCGTAGCCAGCAGCGCGCGTTCGACACAGTCAGCCGAATGGCTAACGCTGCGCTCACGCCGCGGTGTTCAGGTCAGCTCGCCCAGCAGCGTCAAGCCGCCGCGCGACTCGCGTTGCGGCGCTTGAGCAGATACCCGAGGATCACGACGAACAGCGCACCGGCGATGCTCATGCCGTACTCGGCCAGCGGCGTATCGAGGATCGGCCAACGGTCGCCTGCCGGATCGTTGATGATCAGGCCACCAGCAATCCAGCCGAGAAGCGCGGCGCCGAGCGTGATGACGATCGGAAACCGGTCGAGCAGCTTCAACACCAGCTGACTGCCCCACACGATCAGCGGAATACTCACCACCAGCCCGAAAATCACCAGCGCAAGGCGATGCTCGGGGTCGGCCGCCTCGGCCGCGCCGGCAATCGCGATCACATTGTCGAGACTCATCACGGCATCCGCGATGATGATGGTCTTGATCGCCGACATCAGCTTGTCGGCCGGCTTGACGTTCTCGTGGGCATCATGCGCGGGCGCCATCAGACGCACGCCGATCCACAGCAGCAACAGGCCACCAGCGAATTTCAGCAACGGCACGTCGAGCAGCGCCACGGCAAACGCAATCAGCGCGACGCGCAGCACGATGGCGCCGGCCGTGCCCCACAGCACGCCTTTCGTACGCTGCGCAGGCGGCAGGTTGCGGCAGGCAAGCGCGATCACGACGGCATTATCACCACCCAGCAGGATGTCGATGACGATGATCTGAATGACTGCGCCCCAATGGAGCGTGGCGAAGAACTCGAGCATGAGTGAAAGAATGAGAAGGAATCGGACGCGCGGGCAATAAAAAAGCGGAGGAGTCTAGACTCCCCCGCTTTTTAGAATCGCACGCTTACGAAAGGATCTCGTAAGCGTATCAAAAAATGCGCTGTACGAGCCGCAAATTTCGTTTTTACAGCATCGCCTTCAGAAGACGCGCCATTTCCGACGGGTTCTTCGTGACCTTGATACCGCATGCGTCCATGATTTCCAGCTTGGCTTCGGCCGTGTCCGCACCGCCCGAGATCAGCGCGCCGGCGTGGCCCATGCGCTTGCCCGGAGGCGCCGTAACACCAGCGATAAAGCCAACCACCGGCTTCTTCATGTTGTCCTTGATCCACTCAGCAGCATTCGCTTCGTCCGGACCACCGATCTCGCCGATCATGATGACGGCGTCCGTTTCCGGATCGTCGTTGAACATCTTCATCACGTCGATGTGCTTCAGACCGTTGATCGGGTCGCCGCCGATACCGACTGCCGACGATTGGCCAAGGCCGATTGCCGTCAATTGGCCAACTGCTTCATACGTCAGCGTGCCCGAACGCGACACGACGCCGATGCGGCCCTTGCGGTGGATGTGACCCGGCATGATGCCGATCTTCAGTTCGTCCGGTGTGATCGTGCCCGGGCAGTTCGGTCCGAGCAGCAGCGTCTTGCTGTTCTTTGCGCGCATGCGTGCCTTGAGCTCGATCATGTCACGGACAGGAATGCCTTCCGTGATACAGATTGCGAGATCCAGGTCGGCTTCGACGGCTTCCCAGATGGCAGCAGCAGCGCCTGCCGGCGGAACGTAAATCACCGACACGGTCGCGCCCGTTTCAGCCTTGGCTTCAGCGACGCTCGCGTAGATAGGAATGCCTTCGAAATCTTCGCCGGCCTTCTTCGGGTTCACGCCTGCAACGTACGCTTCGCGGCCGTTTGCATATTCACGGCAAGCACGCGTATGGAACTGACCGGTCTTGCCGGTAATGCCCTGCGTGATGACCTTGGTGTCTTTGTTAATCAGAATCGACATGTATTGACCTCTGTTCGTTTGGCGTCATGCGGTGGCGCCGCGAAGCGGAATGTTCTCGCCCGCGTCGCTGTTGCGCCACTCACGCGCCGCCATTCGTAATCCTGGTAAACGCGCTTGGGGTTTGGCTTACGCCTTGCCCGCAGCAGCCGCGACGACCTTCTGAGCCGCTTCTTCCATGCTGTCAGCCGCGATGATCGGCAGACCGGATTCAGCGAGCATCTTCTTGCCGAGGTCTTCGTTCGTGCCCTTCATGCGGACGACGAGCGGCACCTTCAGCGACACGGCCTTCGACGCCGCGATCACGCCTTCCGCGATCACGTCGCAGCGCATGATGCCGCCGAAAATGTTGACCAGAATCGCGGTCAGGTTCGGGTTCTTCAGCATGATCTTGAACGCTTCCGTGACCTTCTCGGTCGTGGCGCCACCGCCCACGTCCAGGAAGTTCGCCGGTTCGCCGCCGAACAGCTTGATGGTGTCCATCGTTGCCATTGCGAGGCCAGCGCCGTTCACGAGGCAGCCGATGTTGCCGTCGAGCGAGATGTAGGCGAGGTCGAACTTCGACGCTTCGACTTCAGCCGGATCTTCTTCATCCAGATCGCGATACGCGACGATTTCCGGATGACGGAACAGTGCGTTCGAATCGAAGTTGAATTTCGCGTCCAACGCGATGACCTTGCCGTCGCCGGTCAGGATCAGCGGGTTGATTTCGGCCAGCGATGCGTCGGTTTCCCAGAATGCCTTGTACAGGCCTTGCAGGATCGCGCGCGCTTGCGGCAGCGAAGCGGCGGGCACGCCGATCTTCGTTGCGAGCTCGTCGGCTTCGGCGTCTTTCAGACCGGTCGACGGATCGACGGCGATCTTGTGGATCAGCTCAGGCGTCTTTTCCGCGACTTCTTCGACGTCCATGCCGCCTTCGCTCGATGCCATCACGACGATCTTCTGCGAAACGCGATCGATCACGAGGCCGACATACAGTTCCTTCTTGATGTCAGCGCCTTCTTCGATCAGCAGACGATTCACCTTCTGGCCTTCCGGACCGGTCTGGTGCGTGACGAGCTGCATGCCGAGGATCTGGTTCGAGAATTCACGAACCTGTTCCAGCGACTTGGCGACTTTCACGCCGCCGCCCTTGCCACGGCCACCCGCGTGGATCTGAGCCTTCACGACCCATACCGGGCCGCCGAGCTCTTCCGCGGCCTTGACCGCATCATCCACCGAGAAGACCGGCTTGCCGCGCGGTACCGCGACGCCGAATTTCCGCAGGATTTCCTTACCCTGGTACTCGTGAATCTTCATGCGTGATTCCCTTCAGTCTGAGAGTTGGATTGAACTTCGTTTCCGCTGCCGTCGTTCATGCCGGACGCGTTGCCGCCCTCACCTGTCTGGCGGGCTGCCCCGTCGCCTGACGAAGCCGCGCGATCCGCTGTATACGGAGCGCGGCCATACCAGCGCGGATAAAACTGTTGCACCGCCTCGCCGTCGAAACGCAGCGCGTGGCAGCGTCCCAACTGGAATGGCGGTTTGTTTTTGGAATGCTCGTCTGTGCTGTCTTTGCTTCTGGACTGCTCGGTCCCGGAACTCGCCGCTTCGCCCGGCGTGTCTTCATTGGTGTTCCACACGTCGCCGGCGAACGCCTGGATTGCGGCGGTTGGCAAAAGCGCGCACAACTCGGTGAGATGCGTGCAGCCAGCCGTGCCGGCCAGCAAACGGGCAGCATCGCGACGGAAGTTGTGGAACAGATTGAGCCCGATGAGGGCACGGTAGGCGGGATTGCTGGCCTGGCACAACCCTGGATAGGGCACCCAGTCGGACGACGCTTCGGCGTCGACGACGTTGAGCTTGCGATCGATGGTGATGCGAAGCCAGAGTTCATGGATCGGCTGACCATTGGGCCGGACGCCCGACGCAAGCACCACATCGCGCGGTTTTTCGTCGGTCAAGCACGCTTCCACATCCCACAGGCCATCGGCTCGCTCATAGGCTTCCGCTCTGATTGCGCGACGATGGCGCAACTGACGGGATACTGGCGGGGAGAGCGGCATGCGGGAAGGAAAGGCCGGATTGGAAAACCCACGAATTTTAGCATACTGGGTATTTGAGACAGGCCGGAATGCGCAGGGCCGCCCAGCAGGCCGGAGAGCGCGGCAGACGCTATCTCAAAGTGGGAAGCGCACAGGTATGCGGCACGCGCTGTGCGCCAACCGGGATGACGCAGCTAGCCGCCGCATCACTCCTCGTCGAACCCTTTGAGAATTTTGCCAATCGTCGCGCCCGAGAAACCGCGCGATGCCAGAAAGCGCGCCTGCTTGGCCCGCTCGGCGGCAGTTTCTGGAAGCCGGTCGAATTTTTTCCGCCAAACGGCTTGGGCGCGCGCCAGTTCGGTCTCGCGCAGTTGCGCACTGGCTTCTTCGACCAGTGTTTGGTCGACCGCATGCTGCTTCAATTCGCCCACGATCCGGCTCGCGCCCAAGCGCGACGAGCGCCGATGGATCAGGCTTTCGGCAAAACGCGAGTCGGACAGCCAGTTTTCGGCTTCCAGCGCATCGAGCAAGGTATCGAGCGAATCGGTTTCCTCGACGAACGGCTTCAGCTTGCGTGCCAGTTCGGAGCGGCTGTATTCACGCCGGGACAAATAGCCGAGCGCACGTCCTTTTAGCGAACGGGCCGGACGTTGGGATTTTTTTGCCTCGTCCTGTTCCGGCTTCGCCTCGCCAAGCGTGCGGCGCGAGCGGGTATAGGTGGTTTCGGACGGGTCCGCGTCAGCCTGCGCGGATGGATCAGATTGCGGCTGGCGACCTGCGGCGCGATCGTGCGCGTCGAATGATTCGAAGGGATCGGCTTCGCCGGCTGCGGCAAAGGGATCGGGATCTGATGTGTATGAGCGTCTGGGGGCAGCGTTGCCGGCAGGATCACGCGGCGAACGTGAGGTGGAACGCCCGAAAGAGCTTCCAGAAGACTTGCCGACCGATGAACCGGATGAACGACTGAACGAACTGCTGGAATTGCTAGACGACTTTCCCGACGACCGCCCAAACGACCGCGTAGACCGGGAAGTCGATGAAGAGGACGACGACTCGAACGAATCGTCGCCACCGTCACGCGGGCCGTCCGCGTTGTGTCCAGCGTTGGACGGCGTCCGGCCCTTGCGTATCACGTGCTGGTTACTCTTCTTCGCCCGCGACTTCAGCGGCCGCACCGGTCGCCACTTCCGCCATGGCGTTCACGCCCAGCGATTCGCGGATGCGGTTTTCGATTTCACGAGCGATGTCCGGATTTTCGCGCAGGAATTCACGCGCGTTGTCCTTACCCTGACCAATACGTTCGCCGTTGTAGCTGTACCAGGCGCCGGCCTTGTCGACGATCTTGGCCTGCACGCCGAGGTCGATGACTTCGCCCTGACGGGAGATGCCCTCGCCATACAGAATGTCGAAAATCGCTTCGCGGAACGGCGGCGCAACCTTGTTCTTCACCACCTTCACGCGCGTTTCGTTACCGATCACTTCGTCGTTCTTCTTGATCGAACCGATCCGGCGAATGTCCAGACGCACCGACGCGTAAAACTTCAGCGCGTTACCACCCGTGGTGGTTTCCGGGTTGCCGAACATCACACCGATCTTCATACGGATCTGGTTGATGAAGATCACGAGGCAGTTGGTGCGCTTGATCGTACCGGTGAGCTTGCGCAGCGCTTGCGACATCAGACGCGCTTGCAGACCCGGCAGCGAGTCGCCCATTTCGCCTTCGATTTCGGCCTTCGGCACGAGTGCCGCGACCGAGTCGATCACGATCATGTCGATCGAGCCCGAGCGCACGAGTGCGTCAGCGATTTCGAGCGCCTGTTCACCGGTGTCCGGCTGCGAAACCAGCAGGTCGTTGACGTTCACGCCGAGCTTGCCCGCGTACTGGATATCCAGCGCGTGCTCCGCGTCGATAAACGCTGCCGTGCCGCCAAGCTTCTGCATTTCGGCGACGACTTGCAGCGTCAGCGTGGTTTTACCGGACGACTCCGGACCATAAATTTCGACCACCCGGCCACGCGGCAAACCGCCGACGCCCAGCGCGATATCGAGGCCGAGTGATCCCGTTGAGACCACCTGGATATCTTCGACCGCCTCACCTGCGCCGAGCCGCATGACCGACCCTTTGCCGAACTGCTTTTCGATCTGCGCAAGCGCGGCAGCGAGTGCCTTGCTCTTTTCAGCAGTCAGTCCAGCCGAGCCTTTCTTGCTTTCTTCCATGAATCGTCCTTTGCTATGATGAACGGCGTCTGAGGCAGATGTGCAGCCCAGTTTTCACGGACAGCACACGAAACTCAGACACTGTATAAAAAAACAGTAGTTTTGGCAAGCGCGATTCTCATGCGAACGCGCATTTTTACTGTCGCGCTGCCCAACTACCCACAATAATTTTCGGAGACCGCTGTGCGCCGGGGGGACACCCCAAGGTGCCGGCAAGGCCAGGCTTGCGCACCATGCGAATTCTGATTGCCGAAGACGACAGCATACTCGCGGACGGTCTGGTTCGATCACTCCGCCAATCGGCCTATGCCGTTGATCATGTGAAGAACGGCGTCGAGGCCGACACCGCCCTGTCGATGCAAACTTTCGACCTGCTGATCCTCGATCTGGGCCTGCCGCGCATGTCCGGGCTCGAGGTGCTGCGCCGCCTGCGCGCCCGCAACTCGACCGTGCCTGTGCTCATCCTCACGGCGGCGGACAGCGTCGACGAGCGCGTCAAAGGCCTCGATCTCGGCGCCGACGACTACATGGCCAAACCCTTCGCGCTGAACGAACTCGAGGCGCGCGTGCGCGCCCTGACCCGGCGCGGCGCGGGCGGCGGCCCGACGGTGGTGCGGCACGGCTCGCTGTCGTTCGACCAGGTTGGCCGGATCGCCTATGTCAACGAGCAGGTGATCGACCTGTCGGCACGCGAACTCGGTTTGCTCGAAGTGCTGCTGCAGCGGATCGGCCGGCTGGTGTCGAAGGAACAGCTCGTCGACCATCTGTGCGAATGGGGCGAAGAAGTCAGCAATAACGCGATCGAAGTCTACGTGCACCGGCTGCGTAAGAAGATCGAGCCGAGCGGCGTACGCATCATTACTGTGCGGGGCCTCGGATACTGCCTCGAGAAAGCCGCCCTGCCGTCGAACGTGAACGCGAACGTAAGCTCAAGCGCCAATCCGCCCGCCGAATCCGAGCCGCCCGCTTCGCCCTCCTCGGCCGCGATGCCCGCGAGCCACCACTTCAAATAGAGGGCCTCCATGTCCGCACGCGCAGATCGCGCCACGGCGCACGCGGCGGACCTCGACGAGGTGCGCGACGAGCGCTACGCCAATCCGTTCGCCCCGCCCGACGAGACCGAAGCCGCCGCCGAAGCGCGCCCACGCTCGCTGTTTGGCGAGATTCTCGACTGGATGCTGGCGCCGCTCCTGTTGCTATGGCCGATGAGCCTCGCGGTCACCTACCTGGTCGCCAAGTCGATCGCCAACGGCCCGTTCGACCGCGCGCTCGAAACCGACGCCTACGTGCTCGCCCGCCAGATCCATCCGATCAACGGTGTGGCGGAGCTGTCGCTGCCCGACTCCACCCGCGACTTTCTGCGCGCCGACAATGTCGACAGCGTGTTCTATCAGGTGCTCGGCACGCGCGGCGAACTGGTGGGCGGCGAGCGCGACATGCCGTTGCCGCATGAGGAAGACCGGCCGCCGCCGGGCCTCGTCGAATTCCGCGACGACGTGCTGCGCGGCAACGATATCCGTGTCGCCTATACGACCGTCGAGTTTCCGCAGACGCCCGGCGCCCAGCCGGTGCTGGTGCAGGTCGCCGAGACGCTCGACAAGCGCAGCCAGCTTGCCAACGACATCATCAAAGGCGTGATCCTGCCGCAGTTCGTGATCCTGCCGCTGGCGATCCTGCTGGTGTGGTTCGGCCTGTCGCGTGGACTCGCGCCGCTGCACGCCCTGCAGGCGCATATTCGCGCGCGCCGCCCAGACGATCTGTCGCCGCTCGAAGCCCGCCGCGCGCCGCCGGAAATCGAGCCGCTGGTGACGTCGTTCAACGACCTGCTGACGCGCCTCGAACAGAACATGGAATTGCAGAAGCGGTTTATCGCCGACGCCGCGCATCAGATGAAAACACCGCTTGCCGGTCTGCGCACCCAGGCCGAGCTTGCGCTGCGCCAGGATGCCTCCGAGGAAGTCCACCGCTCGCTCGAACAGATCGCCACCAGCTCCGAGCACGCGGCGCGCCTCGTCACCCAGTTGCTGGCGCTGGCGCGCGCGGAGAACCGGATGTCGGGCCAGATTTTCACGCCGGTCGAGGTGACCGAAGTAGCGCGCAGCGCGGTGCGCGACTGGGTTCAGGCCGCGCTTGCCAAGCAGATGGACCTCGGTTATGAAGCGCCCGAAAAACCGGTTGAAGTCGACGGCAATCCGGTCATGCTGCGGGAAATGCTGTCGAATCTGATCGACAACGCAATCCGCTACACACCGCCTGGCGGGCGGATCACCGTGCGGGTGCGGCACGACGCGTCCGCGCGACTCGTGCATCTGGAAGTAGAAGACACCGGGCTCGGCATTCCGGTGGCCGAGCGCTCGCGGGTAGTCGAGCGTTTTTATCGGATTCTCGGCCGCGAAGGCGACGGCAGCGGCCTTGGGCTTGCGATCGTCCGCGAGATCACGACGATGCACGGCGGGGAGATGAGCATTGACGATAACGTCTATCAAACCTCCCCGCGGCTTGCCGGAACCCTCGTGCGTGTCAGCTTGCACGTGCTCGAACGGGCACGGGACTTACCCTAAGAGCGCAAAAACCCACGCTGATCCGGCGCCATATTGAGAGACGTTTGTCAAAAATTATAAGAACTTAACCGCCAGTTGCTGAATTTTGATGGGATTTCCCTCCGCACACCGGAAACTGCCATTTCACCCCTCCACGTCAGTACGCCGTAAGTTTCCACTCCAATAATCGGTTTCACGGGAACGCCTTTGCCGGCGGACCGCGTGCACATATCAATATTGGAGACAACATATGGCTACCGTTGGCGGGCAAATCTCGCACGTGCCAATGACGAAAGAAGAGAAGCGGGTGATCTTCGCGTCGTCGCTGGGTACGGTTTTCGAGTGGTACGACTTCTATCTGGCCGGCTCACTCGCCATCTTCATCAGCAAGAGCTTCTTCTCCGGCGTCAATCCGACTGCCGCTTTCATCTTCACGCTCCTCAGCTTCGCCGCAGGTTTCGCAGTTCGGCCGTTCGGCGCGATCGTATTCGGCCGCCTCGGCGATATGGTCGGGCGCAAATACACGTTCCTCATCACGATCGTGATCATGGGTCTGTCGACCTTCCTGGTCGGCTTCCTTCCCGGCTATGCGTCGATCGGCATTGTGTCGCCAGTGATCTTCATCGCGATGCGGATGCTGCAAGGCCTCGCACTCGGCGGCGAGTACGGCGGTGCGGCCACCTACGTCGCGGAACATGCGCCGGCGGGACGCCGAGGCTTCTACACCGCATGGATCCAGACGACCGCCACGCTCGGCCTGTTCCTCTCGCTGCTGGTAATTCTCGGCGTGCGCACGGCCATGGGCGAAGACGCGTTCGGCGCATGGGGCTGGCGCATTCCGTTCATCGCGTCGATCATCCTGCTCGGCGTGTCGGTGTGGATTCGTCTGCAACTGCATGAATCGCCGGTGTTCGAGCGCATCAAGGCCGAAGGCAAAACCTCGAAGGCGCCACTGTCCGAAGCGTTCGGTCAATGGAAGAACCTGAAGATCGTGATTCTCGCGCTGATCGGCCTGACCGCCGGCCAGGCCGTGGTCTGGTACACGGGTCAGTTCTACACGCTGTTCTTCCTGACGCAGACGCTGAAGGTCGACGGCGCGACGGCCAACATCCTGATCGCGATCGCGCTCCTGATCGGCACGCCGTTCTTCCTGTTCTTCGGCTCGCTGTCGGACCGCATCGGCCGCAAGCCGATCATCATGGCCGGCCTGCTGATTGCTGCCTGCACGTACTTCCCGCTGTTCAAGGCGCTGAGTCACTACACGAACCCGGCGCTGGAAGCGGCCACGGCGAAGTCCCCGATTGTCGTGATCGCGAACCCGGATGAGTGTTCGTTCCAGTTCAATCCGGTCGGCACGGCGAAGTTCACGAGCTCCTGCGATATCGCCAAGAGCGCGCTCTCGAAAGCCGGCTTGAACTACGAGAACGTCGCCGCGCCTGCCGGCTCGCTGGCGGAGATCAAGGTCGGCGATACGGTGATCAACACGTATGACGGCAAGGCCGCCGACGCCAAGGACCAGGGCAAGGTGTTCGACAAGACTCTTGCGACCACGCTGAAGACCGCCGGCTATCCGCCGAAGGCCGATCCATCGCAGATCAACTGGCCGATGAGCGTGGTGATCCTGACGATCATGATGATCTACGTGACGATGGTCTACGGGCCGATTGCGGCGATGCTGGTGGAGATGTTCCCGACGCGCATCCGCTATACCTCGATGTCGCTGCCGTATCACATCGGCAATGGCTGGTTCGGCGGCTTCTTGCCGGCGACCGCCTTCGCGATCGTGGCGGCCAAGGGCAACATCTACTCGGGGCTGTGGTATCCGATTGTGGTCGCGCTCATCACGCTCGTGATCGGCGTGCTGTTCGTGAGGGAAACCAAGGACTCGGACATCTACGCGAAGGACTGAAACGCCGGACAGCCCGGGCAATTTAAAAAAGTTGCGGGCCGGGGGTTGACAGCCTCCGGCCCTATCCTCATAATCTCGCTTCTTTCGGCGAATTAGCTCAGTTGGTTAGAGCGACGGAATCATAATCCGCAGGTCCGGGGTTCGAGTCCCTGATTCGCCACCAGTTGCAAGAAGAAGCCGCTGATCCACAAGGTCAGCGGCTTTTTTGTTTTGGCTTTCCCAAACAGCAACTTCAAGGAGGTTTCTTGATGACGTTCCGTACCGCCGCGCTTGCCGTGGCCACCGCATCCAGCACGCTTCTCGCCGCCGCATCGCCGCTCTCCGCCAACGCCCAAACGCCGCCCGACAGTCAGTGGCGCGCCAGTTCGCTCACGCTCTCGACCTTGCTGCAGGACGGCTACAAAATCGTCGCTGTTGTGAACGGCGTGCGTGGCAACGCCGGCCCAACCGATACGATCTTCGTTCAGCGCGATCAGAGCGCCTTCAAATGTCTCGACCCGTCGTCGCCCGATGCGAAATCGAAGGCTGCATGCTTCGAACTGGTTCAGCCGTCAGGTGCCGCCCCCGAATCCAAATAGGCGGATGACTTTGCACAATCGCGTCGTCGGCTTTAACGCCCGCAACTAAAAAAGGAGCTGGCTTGCGCCAGCTCCTTTGCAATGTCTTAGCCCGGTCCTGCTCTAACTAAAACGGCCAAGCCCCACGCTCACCGATCCACCAGTCGGCTGAGATTCCCGCGCACCCGTTGCAGCAGCGCGATAAGCTGCTTCGCTTCTTCGTCGGTAAAACCGTTCAGCGCTTCGAGCGCAACTTCATCGCCCACTTTGCGGGCCTTGCCGAGCGTGCGCTCGGCCTTCGGTGTCATGCGCACCTGACGTTCGCGGCGATCCTCCGGATTGGCCGTGCGCTCGATCCAGCCGCCCTCTTCCATCCGGTCCAGCAGACGCCCCGCCGAAATCGGCGCGACTTCGAGCAGGTCCGCGAGCCGCGCCTGATTGACGTCGCCGTAATGGGCGAGATTGGCCAGCACGCGGCACTGCGCGCGCGTCAGATCGACCGATGACTTCGCGAGATCGTCGAAACGCTTGCCTGTCAGGCGGCCGACGTCGGAAATCAGAAAGCCGAAGCGCTCTTCGAGTTGGGTAGTCATGCGCCGATTATACGAAAGGGTTTCGTTTGTCATCGTCGGAATGGGCGCAAAACCAGCGCAGCGGGCGTAATTCAGGCTCCGCATAAATCCTGGTGGGCGGATGCATTTGCAGCCAATATAATAAGCATGCTTACTATATCGAAGGTCCTGCTCTCCCATGTCAACCGACTCCGCGTCGACGAGCGCCGCCCCGCTCAATCGGCCGATGATCACCGTCTCGATCATGCTCGCGACGCTGATCCAGACGCTCGACAGCACCATCGCCAACGTCGCACTGCCGCACATGCAAGGCGCGCTGTCGGCGTCGCAGGATGAGATCACGTGGGTGCTGACTTCGTACATCGTCGCGGCCGCGATCGCCACGCCGCTGACCGGCTGGCTATCCGACCGGTTGAGCGTCAAGCGGCTGCTGATCTTCGCGATCGGCGGCTTTACGGTGGCCTCGGCGTTATGCGGCTTGTCGGAAACGCTGACGCAGATCGTCGCATCGCGTTTGCTGCAGGGGATTTTCGGGGCCTCGCTGGTGCCACTGTCGCAGTCGATCCTGCTCGACATCAATCCGCGCGAAAAGCAGGGCCAGGCGATGGCGGTGTGGGGCATGGGCGTGATGGTCGGGCCGATTCTCGGGCCGACGCTCGGCGGCTGGCTCACCGATAGCTACAACTGGCGCTGGGTGTTTTTCATCAACGTGCCGATCGGTGCGTTCGCGCTGTTCGGCGTGGCGACCTTCCTGCCCGCGCGTGAACCGAAGCACGATGCGAAGTTCGACGCGTTCGGCTTTGCCACCCTGGGTCTCGCAATCGGCGCGCTGCAGGCGATGCTCGACCGCGGCGAGCAACTCGACTGGTTCGGCTCGAATGAGATCGTCATCGAGGCGCTGGTCGCGGCGATCAGCTTCGCGTTCTTCCTCGTGCATACGGCCACGGTCGGCAAGAAATCGTTCTTCAAATACGAATTGCTGAAGGACCCGAACTTCGCCACCGGCACGTTCTTCATCTTCGTGATCGGCGCGGTGATGTATGCGACGCGTGCGTTGCTGCCGCCGATGCTGCAAAACCTGATGAACTATCCCGTGGCGACCACGGGTCTCGTCACAGCGCCGAGCGGCGCGGGAACCATGGTGGCGATGCTGTTCGCCGGACGGCTATTGAAGCGGATCGACGCGCGGCTTCTCCTGCTCGCCGGCTTCCTGATCTCCGCGTTCGCACTGTGGCAGATGATGCATTACACGATCGTGCTGTCGGAGTCGGACATCGTCTGGCCTGGCGTGGTTCAGGGCTTTGGTCTCGGCCTCGTGTTCGTGCCGTTGAGCGCGCTGACCTTCTCCACGCTCACGCCCGAACTGCGCGCGGACGGCACGGCGACGTACAGCCTGATGCGCAATATCGGCAGCAGTATTGGCATTTCGATCGTGCAGACGCTGATGACCCGCAACACGCAGGTCTCGCATGCCGACCTCGCAGCGAATGTCACGCCGTTCAATCCGGCAATCCAGCCGATGCTCGGTAGCGGCTCGAATTACGACCTGGCGGTGCTGAATGCGTCGATTACGCAGCAGGCGTCGATGATCGCGTATCTGAATGACTTCAAGCTGATGTTCGTGGCGACGCTACTGGTCATTCCACTGCTGCTGTTGATCCGACCAGCGCGCCAGGCGCCGGATGCATCAGTGGCGCACGCGGCGATGGATTGAGAATGATGATGGCGTCAAGCGGGAGCGGCAGAGTTTTCGCGTCAAGCTCACGCTTCGATTCTTCCGCGCGTCACGCCCAGCAATCCTGCCATTGCTTCTCGCGCCGCCGTTGCGTCACGGTTGCGGATCGCTTCGAACACGGCCGTGTGTTCGGCCAGCGACGCGTTGAACACGTCGGCGCGTTTCGCGTTCAGGCGTAGCTGCGCTTCCAATGTGCGCTCGATCAGTGTGCCGAGCGGAATCAGCAATTCGTTGCTGCAGGCCGTCAGCACGCTTAGATGAAACTGCAGATCGGCGCGCACCCATTCATCGACGTTACGCGCCCCGACCATCGACGCATGCGCTGCCGCGAGCGCATTGAAGGTGTCGTCCGTATGCGAGGCCGCCGCCAGCCCCGCCGCGTATGGCTCGATCATCTCGCGCATTTCCTGCAGCTTGAGCGCGAAGGCCATCGGCTCGGCGACGCGGGAATACCAGTCGAGCACATCGACATCGAGCAGATTCCACGCATGTTTCGGCCGCACCCGCGTGCCCACCCGTGGCCGCGATTCGATCAGCCCTTTCGACGTCAGCGTACGCAGCGCTTCGCGCAACACTGTCCGGCTCACGCCGAAGGTGTCCATCAACTCCGCCTCGCGCGGCAGGATCGAATCGGGCGCGTAGTCGCCGCGCAGAATCGCGGTCGCCAGCAGATGGGCGACGCGCCCATGCAGATCGTGCTGAATAGCTTTCTCCCAGCGGCCTCTCGGCGCTATTGATATTGGACCTGAGCCCGGAACGACCGCGATTATCCGGTATCTCCACTTGCCAACTTCTGAATGCAGCGCCGTTGCCGGGTTGGCATGCTCGGCGGCGTTCAGTTGCGACCTCGTCGTCGCCAGCCACTATTTGGCTAATAGTACTATTAATAGTACTTAATCGCACTTTTGTTGTAGCATGTGAATCCTCGAAATTGCCCGCACACGCAGGCACCCAAGCCGCAAGGAGACACACATCATGAAAATCACCAAGCTCGAAACCTTTATCGTCCCGCCGCGTTGGTGCTTCCTGAAGATCGAGACGGATGAAGGCATCGTCGGCTGGGGCGAGCCGGTGGTCGAAGGCCGCGCGCATACGGTGGCCGCCGCCGTCGAGGAACTGTCCGACTATCTGATCGGCAAAGACCCGCTGCTGATCGAAGATCACTGGCAGGTGATGTATCGCTCGGGCTTCTACCGCGGCGGCCCGATCACCATGAGCGCGATCGCCGGCGTCGACCAGGCGCTGTGGGACATCAAGGGCAAGCATCATGGCGTGCCGATTCACGCGCTGCTCGGCGGCCAGGTTCGCGACAAGATCAAGGTGTATTCGTGGATCGGCGGCGACCGTCCGAGCGACGTCGCAAACAATGCTCGCGCCGTGGTCGAACGCGGCTTCAAGGCCGTGAAGATGAACGGCTCCGAAGAGTTGCAGATCATCGACACCTTCGACAAGGTGCAAGGCGTCATCAACAACGTCGCCGCCGTGCGCGAAGCGGTGGGACCGAACATCGGCATCGGCGTGGACTTCCACGGCCGCGTGCATAAGCCGATGGCGAAGGTGCTGGCCAAAGAACTCGACCCGTACAAGCTGCTCTTCATCGAAGAGCCGGTGCTGTCGGAAAACGCGGAAGCCTTGCGCGACATCGTCAACCAGACCAACACGCCGATCGCTTTGGGTGAACGTCTGTATTCGCGCTGGGACTTCAAGCACATCCTGTCGGGCGGCTACGTCGACATCATCCAGCCGGACGCGTCGCACGCGGGCGGGATTACCGAATGTCGCAAGATCGCCTCGATGGCCGAGGCGTACGACGTCGCGCTCGCGCTGCACTGCCCGCTCGGCCCGATCGCTTTGGCCACCTGCCTGCAGATCGACGCGGTGAGCTACAACGCGTTCATCCAGGAACAGAGCCTGGGCATTCACTACAACCAGGGCAACGACCTGCTCGACTACATCAGGAACCCCGAAGTCTTCAAATACGAAGACGGCTTTGTGTCGATCCCGCAAGGCCCGGGCCTCGGCATCGAAGTGAACGAAGAGAAGGTGCGCGAGATGGCGAAGGTCGGCCACCGCTGGCGCAATCCGGTGTGGCGCCATGAGGATGGCAGCGTCGCGGAATGGTAATGGCCGGCGCGCACGTTACGGCAGACGTAGCGTGCGCCGTCTCAGTTACGTAACACCACGGACCGAAGCCGCCTGAATACGCCCTTTCCGGCACTTTCCCGGCGCCGCCGCACTATCCGCAAAGCCTTATCCACAAAGGCTTTCAAGCCGTTTGTTCGGCATCAGACATACGCATGGCCCGCTCCTTGCTCAAATGCATTCAGAACGACAAATGCATCGGGGAACTTCATGGGCGAATTCCTTCCAGACTATCTGATCCGCGAACAGGCCGCCGTCGGCGCACTGGTGGTGTTCGGCGTGCTTCGCATCTTCGGCGCGATGCTCGCGTATGAACGCGGCTGGCGCATCTCGGTAGTCGAAAAATGCTTTATCGCGGCCGCGGTGCTGTACTGCCTGCCGCAACTCTTCGACCTGCTCACCCACATGTATGGCTCGCGTGCCGCCGGCGCGGAACTGGAAGGCAAAGCCGCGGGCTGCGCGATCGCGCTCTTCTGCGCGCCGATTCTCGGACACCGGCTCGGCCTCGAATGATTGGGTTCGTCGAACGGACGCTCATCATGCGACTGCGAAAGAAACCTGCGAGCCCCGCGAAGCCTGCCTACCGGGCCGGCGACGTCCTGACGCTCAAATCCGGTGGACGTCCGATGACCGCCACCTGGAGCGGACCGGTGCTGTTCGCGCCGGGCAACTGGTTGATCTGCCAGTGGTTCGGCAACGACGGCGAACTGCAGCAGGAAATGTTTCCGGAAGAGACGCTGGAACGGGCGCACAACGCGTTCACCGCCTAGAGGGCAGTAACGGATCAGCCGGCCACCGCCGGGCGACCGTGTGTATTGCGCCGCACGCCTTTGCTGTGCGGCGCTTTTTTTGGCCTTAACTGCCCAACGCGGCAAATGCCGGCACGCTGTGCGACAAGACCGCCGCCGCGACAAACACGCCGATCATCGCCAGCGCTTCGAGATACAGCACGTTGACGAAGGTATGCGCGTCCATCGTCGAGGCCGTGCGGCGCAGGCGCGGCAGCGCCGAGAAACGATTGAGCCCGCCGAGCACCAGCGCGAGCGCGACTAACGCAAGCTTCAGCGTCAGCACATGGCCCCATGTGCTCATCTCGATGGCTTCGAACGAGCCGCCCGAGCCACGCACGGCGTTGAAGATCCCGGTGAGCAGCACCAGCCCGACCGCCACCACAGATACGCTCGACACCTGGGTCGCCGTGCGGATCAGCATCCCGCGTGCGGTCGACGTGCCGAGCGCGGGCAATACCGCCAGCCCCGCCGCCATCGCCAGTCCGCCCCAGACGCTCGTCACCAGCACATGCAGCGTCTGCATGCCGATCGCCGCCGAAGCCGGACCGGCATCGGCCGCATGTCCGAGCGACGCCTTGCCTGCCGCGATCGCGATCACCGCGAGCCACAGCAGCGCATTGCGCAGCATACCCGTATGACTGGCCATGGCCGTGCCCAGCAGCACCAGCGCGCCGGCGAACGCCACGCTCCAGCCGTAACCGACATGGGTTTGCGTCAAGACAGTCGGCACCACGCCAATCGCCGCCGGCAACGCGACGCCGCTCATCGACGCCGCCTGATACAGCAGCCAGCCCAGGTCCGCGAGCACCAGCACGACGGATGCCGTCAGCATCGACCGTTGCGCGCGCAACCAGGCGGGCCGTGCGGGGTTGATCTTGCTCTGCGCGTCGTTGGCGAGCCAGGCGCTGAGCAGCGCCGAACCGACGGCAAACGCAAACGCGACATTCATGAGCGCGGCCATCGCGACCTGCCCGATCCACAGTCCGTCCATGCTCATTTGACGATGAACGCGAAGTTGCCTTGCGTACGGTGGCCGTCCGTGGCTACCGCGATCCAATGCACCGCGTAGCGGCCGGCCGTCAGTTGCGGCAGCGCCAGGTGCATAACCTTTGCGTCACTTTGGTCGACTTGCGACGCAGCCGGTGCGGCGGGCTTGCCGCTCGCGTCGCTCAGTTCGATCCGGCTGAACGCCGGTTCGAGCGGCTCGGTGAAATGGATCGTCACTTCAGTGGCAGCGGCCACTTCGGCGTTTGCCGCAGGCTCGCTCGACACCAGATGCGCATGCGCGAAAGCCGTGGACGTCATGGCCAGCGCCGCGGCGCCGAACGTCAACGCATGGAGCGCCGGACGGGAAAAATTGAATAGCTTCATGTAAGGCAGATAGCTCGTGGAAAGTAAAACGGTAGACGGTGAGCCGAAGGTCGTCCGCGTCGGACGGACGCCGGCGCGCCCGGAAGTGTACGCTTCGATGGCCGGCGCGCGCGTCGGTTCAACCTGCTTTGTCATGCAAGCCGGCATGAACGCAACATGCGTCAGCGATCCCGGGGATAGAATCGGGACGCCCGCTCCGCTTGCCAGCCAACGACGCGCGTCAAACTGTCGCATCGCCGTGACACCCGGAACCTTCTCTAATGTGGCAAATAGTCACCATCACCCTTCGATGATAGAATGCTGCGTCGCCGCAGCGCCGGCTGCCCTTCACACCGAGCCGCTCGAAGTTCGGTCAGGTCCCCGATTTTGATGGAGTTACGCGTGTCTTCAAGACGCATTTTCCGCCCGTTGCTTGCCCTTCTGCTGATCGGCTCCGCGGGTGTCTATAGCGCTGCGAAAGCGCAGACTCAACCGAAGGCCCCCGATACGATGGAAGCGCGCGTGCAAGGCTGCACGGCTTGCCACGGTTCGCACGGCCAAGGTACCGACAACGACTACTTCCCGCGTCTGGCGGGCAAGCCGGCCGACTATCTGTACAACCAGTTGCAGAACTTCCGCGAAGGGCGCCGCAAGTACCCGCCCATGAACTACCTCGTCACGTATCTTTCTGACGACTACCTTCATCAAATCGCCACGTACTTCTCGCAGCAACGCCCGCCGTACCCCACACCGGCCAAGCCGACCGTGTCGGCTAGCATCGTTGCGCGCGGCCAGCAGATCGTCCTGAACGGCGACGCATCCAAACAGATTCCGGCGTGCGCGGCTTGCCACGGCAAGGCGCTGACCGGCATGGAACCCGCTATCCCGGGTCTGGTCGGCCTGCATGCTGACTACATCAGCGCGCAATTGGGCGCATGGCGTTCGGGCTCGCGCCACGCCATCGCACCGGATTGCATGCACACCATCGCCACCCGCCTGACTGATGAAGACGTGAACGCCGTTGCTGCCTGGCTTTCCACGCAAAAGGCTCCACAAAACCCCGTGCCGGCTCCGGCCCGCTCGTTGAAGACTCCGCTTGCCTGCGGCAGCGAACCGCAATAAGGCACCGGGAGAGACACTCAAATGAAACGCAAGTCTTTGTTCGCCCTCTCGGCAGTCGTCGTCGTTGCGGCTGCCGCACTCGTTCCCGTCCTGTGGTCGGGCGGCGACAACCTGCATAACGGCACGGCCATGGCGGCAACGCCCGCCGACCAGGCCGCGCTGATCAAGAAGGGCGAGTACCTCGCCCGCGCCGGCGACTGTATCGCCTGCCACACGGTGCGCGGCGGCAAGCAGTTCGCCGGCGGCCTTCCCATGCTGACGCCGTTCGGCACGATGTTCACGCCGAACATCACGCCTGACGACCAGTACGGTATCGGCAAGTGGACGCAGGACGACTTCTACCGCGCCATGCACACGGGCCGCTCGAAAGACGGCAGCCTGCTTTACCCGGGCTTCCCGTTCACGAGCTACACGAAGGTCACGCGCGCCGACTCGGACGCGATCTACGCGTACCTGCGCTCGGTTACGCCGGTCAATGTGGCGAGCCGTCCGCACGAACTGAAATTCCCGTTCAACCAGCGCAACATGCTGATCGGCTGGCGCACGCTGTTCTTCCGCGAAGGCGAGTACAAGGCTGATCCGACCAAGTCGGTCGAATGGAACCGTGGTGCGTACCTGATCGAAGGCCTCGGCCACTGCGGCATGTGCCACACGTCGATCAACGCCATGGGCGGCCCGGTCAGCTCGGCTGCGTTTGCCGGCGGCCTGATCCCGCTGCAGAACTGGTATGCACCGTCGTTGACGTCGAACAAGGAAGCCGGCCTCGGCGACTGGGAGACCAAAGACATCGCCGATCTGCTGAAGACCGGTGTGTCGAACCGCGGCGCGGTGTTCGGTCCGATGGCTGAAGTGGTTCACAACAGCCTGCAGTACATGTCGGACGAAGACATCAACGCGATGGCCACGTACCTGAAGACGATTCCGCAGAAGAGCGAAGCACCGGAACCGCTGCAGCTCGAAACCTCGGAAAAGTTCGGTGGCGAACTGTTGAAGCAAGGTCAGAAGATCTACGCTGACAACTGCGCGAAGTGCCACGCGGAAAACGGTCTTGGTATGCCGCCGGCCTTCCCGCCGCTCGCGAACAACCAGTCGATCCAGATGCCGTCGGCGGTCAACCCGATCCGTATGGTGCTGAACGGTGGTTATCCGCCGAGCACGGACGCCAACCCGCATCCGTATGGCATGCCGCCGTTCGCCCAGGCACTGTCGAACACGGAAGTGGCCGCCGTTGTGACGTACATTCGTATGTCCTGGGGCAACCACGGTACGGCTGTGTCGCCGCAGCAAGTGTCCGATCTTCGCTCGGCGCCGCTCGACTAAGCAGCGTCAGATGCACCTGGGGCGCGGCCTGCGAATCACGCGGCCGCGCCCTTCGTTTTTGCAGGACCGGTATCATGTGGGTATAAACCCTTATGAAACCGCGCAGGAGGAAAGAGCCGTGCATGTCGGTGAGCGTTTCAACAGCATTACCCATCTCGTCGGCGCCGTGCTGTCGGTGGCGGGGCTGGCTACGCTCGTGACAATGGGCGCGCTCGACGGCGACGCGTACAAGGTGGTGAGTTTCAGCGTCTACGGTGCGATGCTGTTCGTGCTGTATGCTATCTCCACGCTCTACCACAGCGTGCGCAACCCGCGTGTCAAAGCGGTTCTGCAAAAATGCGACCATTCGGCGATCTATCTGTTGATCGCCGGCAGCTACACCCCGTTCACGCTGGTCACTTTGCGCGGACCGTGGGGCTGGTCGCTATTCGGCGTAAGCTGGGGGCTTGCCGCTCTCGGCATCGTGCAGGAACTGACGCTCGGGCGACGCACCCGCAGCGTTTCGATGGTGTTGTATGTCTTGATGGGATGGCTCGCGCTCGTTGCCGTCCGCCCGCTGGTTCAAGCCTTACCGGCAGCGGGTACCGCCTGGCTCGTGGCCGGCGGGGTCATCTATAGCGCCGGCATCTACTTCTTCATCAACGACGAGCGCATCCGGCACGGACATGGTATCTGGCACCTGTTCGTACTGGCGGGCAGTCTGTGTCAATTCGTCAGTGTTGCGCGCTACGTCGCGTGACATCCCACGGCGGCGAAATGCAACTTAAGGCCAGTCAACGTGTCTTCATAGCGCGTTGAAGCATTCGGCACGCTTGTGAGCGTGCCGCCGATTTCTCTGCGACCGGAACTGGGCTTTGGCCTCGAACGCGCCATAGAGGCGTGTTCATGCCGTGCCTGTACCGCTGGTACCCGCCTGGGTCCATTGGGTGCCGTCTGGTGCCGTTCGCGAAACTGCATTGCAAAGAGCATTTATGTCTTTTGATTCCCTCGGCTTGTCCGAACCGCTGGTCCGCGCTGTACACGAACTCGGCTACACCACCCCGACTCCGATCCAGACACAAGCAATCCCCGCCGTGCTCAACGGCGGCGACCTGCTGGCTGGCGCGCAGACCGGCACCGGCAAGACCGCCGGCTTCACGCTGCCGATCCTGCAGCGTCTGAACACCATGCCCGCTGTCACCACGGCGTCGGGCAAGCGCGTTGTCCGCGCACTGATCCTCACGCCGACGCGTGAGCTGGCCGCACAAGTCGAAGAAAGCGTGCGCGCCTACGGCAAGTATCTGAAGCTGAAGTCGACCGTGATGTTCGGCGGCGTCGGCATCAATCCGCAAATCGGCGCGCTGCGCAGCGGCGTGGACATCGTCGTCGCGACGCCGGGCCGTTTGCTCGACCACATGCAGCAGAAGACCATCGACCTGTCGCATCTCGAGATTCTCGTGCTCGACGAAGCGGACCGCATGCTGGACATGGGCTTCATCCATGACATCAAGCGCGTGCTCGCGAAGTTGCCGCCGAAGCGTCAGAACCTGCTGTTCTCGGCTACGTTCTCGGACGAGATCAAGACGCTCGCCGACAATCTGCTCGACTCGCCGGCGCTGATCGAAGTCGCCCGTCGCAATACGACGGCTGAACTCGTCGCACAAAAGATTCACCCGGTCGACCGCGATAAGAAGCGTGAGCTGCTCACGCACCTCATCAAGCAACACAACTGGTTCCAGGTGCTGGTGTTCGCGCGCACCAAGCACGGCGCGAACCGCCTTGCCGAACAGCTGACGAAAGACGGCATCAGCGCACTGGCGATTCACGGCAACAAGAGCCAGTCGGCCCGCACGCGCGCGCTCGCCGAGTTCAAGGACGCCACGCTGCAAGTACTGGTCGCAACCGACATCGCCGCACGCGGCATCGATATCGATCAGCTGCCGCACGTGGTTAACTACGATTTGCCGAACGTGCCGGAAGACTACGTGCACCGCATCGGCCGAACGGGTCGTGCAGGCGCATCGGGCGAAGCGATTTCGCTGGTGTGCGTCGACGAACTGCAACTGCTGAAGGACATCGAAAAGCTGATCAAGCGTCAGGTGCCGCAGGAAGTGATCGCCGGTTTTGAGCCGGATCCGACTGCGAAGCCGGAGCCGATTCTGCGCCGTGGCCAGGGTGGTGGTGGCGGCGGTGGCAATCGTCAGCCGCGCCAGAGCCAGGGTGCGCCGAAACGCGACGGTGGCCAGCGTGACGGCGGCCGCCGCGATGGCGCGTCGTCGGCCAAGCCCGCACAACGTTCGGGTCAGCGTCCGGCGAATGGTCAGCAACAGCCGAAGCCGCAAGGGGCGAAGCCGGCCGGTAACGGCGGCCAGCCGCGCCGCGACGGTCAGCGCCATGATGGTCAGCCGCGTGCCGCGGCGCACGAAGGCAGCGCCGCACAACATGCACCGCGCAAACCGCAGGCTGCAAAGCCGCAAGGCGGCAATCCGGGTGCGTTGCTGGGTGGCGCAAAGCCGCGCAACGACGCGCCGCGTGGCGGCCAGCCGACGCGCAGCGGTCAGCGCGGCCGTTAAGTTTCAAGCACTGCCGCTCGCTCGCCGTAGTCGCAGACTATCGGCTAGCCGCAGCGGCAGCCTGCTTCAGGTGCTCGATCTGCCGTTCCCATCGATCGAGCACCGCCTTCCCTTCCCCTTCCAGTTCAAACGTGATGCCGCTCGTCAGGCGCGCATAACGCACGCTCTGCGCCTCCGCTGTGTCGATCGAGCCGATGAGGTACACGAGGCCGCTGTCGTCGCCTGTCACGCCCGCTAACGGCGTCAAACGCAACTGCACCTGATAGAACGCCTCGTCGCAGACAAACGTAAGCGCGGCCCGGCCGTTTTGCGCGATCACGCGTGCCGCCCGAGCCTGCGGCCACAATGCGATGCACAGCGAGCGCGAATCCGGCGCGTACAACTCGCCGACGCCAAGCAGCGACGTGCGCACATGGCCGTTTGCATCGACGGTGAGCAGCGACGCGGTGAACCCCGTCTTGCTCGCCAGCGACGACCCGTCGAACAGCGTGCGAACGGCGTCGGGCCATTCGTCGAACACGTTCTGTTCGAGCGGACGGTCGGGTGAAGGAGAGGCGCTCATGGTATCGATCCAGTCAGTGGCGGATTGCCGAGGTCGCGAAGGCTGCCGAGGATCAATCATGCCTCGAAAAGCAAATGGCCCGCACAAGCGGGCCATTCATCTCCATCCATGCACCGTGCACTCAGCAGAAAAACATCAGCGGAAGAACACGTGCTGCGTGATCTTGGCGAGCGGATAATGCACGCCCGGCTGAATCTTGGCCGGCAGATCGAGCGGCTTAAGCAGCATCTTCACGCACATGTCCGCCGACAGATTGCGCCGAACCAGCGCATTGATGCGTGCGGCCCGTTCGCGGTTATAGGCCGAATCGTGCACGCGTTCCGGATAACGAATCGCGAAGACATGGCGCAAGGCGATCTCCGAGTCCTCGTTCTTGATCTCCATCACACGCCGCATCAACGCGCCGAGAACCGCAAGACGGCCATTGCCTTCGATCTTGTTGTACTTCTTGAAGAACTTGAAAAAGTGCTTGTAGTGCCGGACTTCGTCAGTGCGAATGTTGTCGGTGATCTGCTTGAGCACGGGCTCGTCCGAACATTCGCCAATCGCGCGATACAGCGTTGCGGTACCCGTTTCCACCACACAGCGCGCAACCATCTCGAGCGCACGGGTCTTTTCGAAGTCTTCGACCGAGCAGGTCAGCGAGTACTCCTCCATGAAATTGCGGAAGGCGGTGTCCCAATCGAACTCAGGCCAGACGTAGGCGATATACGTCTTGAGCGCCCGGCCGTGCTGCATCTCTTCCGGCTCCCATTCCTGGTTGAGCCAGGCCGAGACCTCGGGGTCGCCGTCGAAGAACGTGCTCAGATTGCTGGTGTAAAGATCGGTACCGCTTTCGATGAACGAAGCGGCGCACAGCAGAAGCAGCAGGTCCTCATTAGCGACGGCCTTCTGACGATCTATGCGGGTAAGGTCGATATCCTCGATCCGCCAGGGCATCACATGGTTCAGCTCAGTGTGCATTGTGTCTTTGCTCCGAAAACTGTATCGACTCGTGGAGCGCGCTCGAAACCGCCCACTATCGCAAGGGCGGTCCGCCGGGTCAGATACAGCGCCTTGATTAGAGTTAACCCCTTGTATCCTGCATCTTAGCCGGTGTTTCACAATTCTGCAGATAACCCAGCACAGACCATGCCGAACCGCCGCAGTTCAAATTTCACGGTAGTCGAATGCTTCAGTTGATTACAAACGGCACACGCAAGGCACAAAAAAAGCCAGCTCGACGAGCTGGCTTTGACTTGCAAAGACGTTTCACGTCAACTGCGGCAGGCTCGCTGCGAAGCACAACGGCCGTCGGTCACGCCTTCATGCGGGCTGAACGCCGTCCAGACGCCGGACGCGCCGCATACGCCACGCGACCACGACAAGCGACAAGCCTGATAGCACGGCCGCAACCAGAACGTAGTAACTTGGCGCCAGCTTGTCGCCGGTCAAGTGGATGAAGGTCTCAACAATCGTCGGTGCAAAGCCACCGAAAATCGTTACGCCGATGCTGTAACCAATCGAAAGACCCGTCGAGCGCACCTGCGTTGGAAAGATCTCGGACATCAGTGCGGGCATCGGTCCGGAATAAGCCGCCTTGAAAATTCCAGCGGTGCCTTGCAACAGCAGCAGCCAGCCAATCGTCGGATGCGACTGCAGCAAAGCGAACATCGGATAGATCAGCAAGCCCATCAGTATCGACGTCGTCAGCATGATGCGAATCCGGCCGATGCGGTCCGACAATGCGCCCATCACGGGCGACAGCAGGAACTGCAAGCCGCCATTGAGCACCACCACGCCGAACGACGCCGCAGCCGGCATGTGCAACTGCTTGACCGCGTACATCGGCATGTAGAGCTGCAACACATACACGCCGACCGTGGATTGCGCGACGATGCCCACGGCCAGCAGCAGATTCACCCACTGGCTGCTGAACGACGCGTCCTTCGCGTCAGATGCAATCTGATGCTTGCTCGCGGACTCACGCGCTTTACGCAAGGCGAGAAACTCCGGCGTCTCGTCGAGATGCGAACGGATGTAATAGCCCACCGGCCCGACCAGCAGACCAAAGATGAACGGAAGGCGCCAGCCCCAACTATTGAGTTGCTCGGGCGGCATCCACGCGGTCAGGAGCGAACCGAAGGCCGCCGCGGTGATCGCGGCCAGACCCTGGCTCGCGAACTGCCAACTCGCGTAGTAGCCGCGCCGTGAAGCGCTGTGTTCAACCATGAAGGCCGTCGCGCTGCCGAACTCGCCGCCCACCGCGAAGCCTTGCACGAGTCGTGCGAGCAGGATCAACACGGGCGCCGCAAGACCGATCGACGCATACGGCGGCATCACCGCCATCGTGAAGGTGCCGACCATCATCAACGCGATGGCGAGCGTGAGCGCCGCCTTGCGGCCCTTGCGGTCGCCGTAGACGCCCAGCACGATGGCGCCCAGCGGCCGCATCAGGAACGAGATGCCGAAGGTGGCAATGGCGAGCAGCGTCGAGAGCCACTCGTCCTGCATCGGGAAGAACTCTTTCGCGATGATGGTCGCGAAGTAGCCATAGACCAGAAAATCGAACCACTCGAGCGCGTTGCCGACCGACGACGAAAACACGATACGCCGCACCATCGCTTTGGAAAGCGGTGCGGACGTGGAGCGCGGGGATGCAGTCGCGGATTGCGACGCGGGGATGTTCATTTAGAACCCCGCTGCCAGGCCATCGCGACGGCTGTCGCTTGCCGCTACATAGCCGCGGTCCGGATCGTTGCGATCGAGCTTCCAGATGTACTGGCCGGAGCCGAAGTCCATGTACGGATCGTCGACCGATTTGATCGTGTGACCCAGCTTCTGCAATGCCTCGGCAGTCTTCGGATCGAGCGTCGATTCGATGTCGATGGTGAAGTCGCGGTTAACCTTCCAGCGCGGGGCGTCGCAGGCGGCCTGCGGTTGCTGACCGTAGTCGAGCATCCGCACGATCGATTGCAGGTGGCCTTGCGGCTGCATATCGCCGCCCATCACACCAAAGCTCATCACCGCTTCCTGCTTGCCGTCCACCTGCTGCGTCAGGAACGACGGGATGATGGTATGGAACGGCCGCTTGCCGCCTTCCACCACGTTCGGCGACTTCGGGTCCATCGAGAAGCCACAGCCGCGGTTCTGCATCGCAATGCCGCTATTGGGCACCACGATGCCCGAGCCGAAGCCCATATAGTTCGACTGGATGAAGCTGACCATCATGCCGCGCTCGTCCGCCACCGACATGTAGATCGTGCCACCGGCCTTCGGCATGCCGAAGTCGAATTGCGTGGCGCGCTTGTGGTCGATCAGCTTGGCGCGCGACGTGAGATACGCGTCGTCGAGCATCTGCTCGGGCGTGACGTCCATCGAGCGCGGATCGGCGACGTAGCGGTAGACGTCGGCAAATGCCAGCTTCATCGCTTCGATCTGCAAATGCTGCGACTCGACATTGTCGATGGCGAGTTCTTTCACGTCGAATTTTTCGAGGATGCCCAGCGCGATAAGCGCCGCGATGCCCTGGCCGTTCGGCGGAATTTCATGCACGGTGTAGCCGCGATAGTCCTTGCCGATCGGCTCGACCCAGTCCGCTTTGTAGTTGCGCAGATCGTCGAGGGTCAACGCGCCGCCGCCTTCACGCGCAAACGCCGCGATCTGTTCGGCGATCTCGCCTTCGTAGTACGCACGCGGACCTTGTTCGGCGAGCTTGCGCAACGTCTTCGCGTGGCCAGGAAAGCGCACCAGTTCGCTGACTTCCGGCGCGCGGCCGCGCGGCATGAAGGTTTGCGCGAAGCCTGGCAGGTCCTTCAATTCGGGGACGGCTGCCGCCCATTTGTAGGCGACGATGCTTGCCACCGCATGGCCGCGCTCGGCGATCTCGATCGCCGGTTCCATCAGATCGGCGAACGGCAGCGAGCCGAATTTCTGATGCAGCGCTTCCCAGCCGGCGATCACGCCCGGCACCGTCACAGCGTCCCAACCGCGCTTGGGTTGTTTCGCAAGACCGTTTTCCTCGCCGTACTTGCGCTTGAAGTAATCAACGTTCCAGGCCGCCGGCGACACACCCGACGCGTTCAGGCCATGCAGCTTCTTGCCGTCCCACACCAGCGCGAAGGCGTCGCCGCCGAGGCCGCACGAGACCGGCTCGACCACCGTGATGGCGGCGGCGGCGGCGATCGCCGCGTCGACGGCATTGCCGCCTTTCCACAGCATCCGCAGACCGGCTTGCGCGGCGAGCGGATGCGAAGTCGAAACGATGTTGCGCGCGAATACAGGCAGACGCGGCGTCGGATAGGGGTTTTGCCAGTTGAAGCCAGTCATGTCGAACACTCTCGAAAGCGCGGTCCGGCGTGTTCTATAACGCCGGAAACCATGGGAAACGGGTAAGGCTCAGGTAAAACTCGGGTAGCACGCGGAGTAAAACGCGGAGCCTTGGATTGCAGCGCGATCCGGCACAAAAAACAAATTCATTTATCAAATGAATAAATGCGCAAATGACCTGAATGGATCGCAGCACGGTCGTCCTGGATCCGAACCCTGACGCATGAGTTGGCAGGCAAGACGTGCGATGGTCTTACAATACGCTCACCCTCGTTCACGCATTACCCGTCTTCCGGCTCAGCTTCTCGCGCCGGCGGCGGGCAGCGCCGATAAAAACCCACCACCCGAGACACATGACCCGAGACCCCCGCCTGACTCTCAACGCCCGGCAACAGGAACTGCTGGAGTGGGTGCAACGCGACGGCTTCGTGACCGTGGACGACCTCGCGGCCCACTTCGACGTGACGCCGCAGACGATCCGCCGCGACGTCAACTGGCTCGCCGACATGAACCTGCTGCGCCGCTATCACGGCGGTGCCAGTCTACCGACCAGTTCCGAGAACGTCTCGTACACGGCGCGTCAGCGGATGTTTCACGAAGAGAAGCGGCGCATTGCAGCGCTAGTGGCCACTCACATTCCCGATCAGGCATCGCTCTTCATCAACCTCGGCACGACGACCGAAGAAGTCGCACGAGCGCTCAACCGGCATCGCGGCCTGCGCGTGATCACCAACAATCTGAATGTCGCCAGCATGATGAGCGGCTATCCGGATTGCGAAGTGCTGGTGACGGGCGGCATCGTGCGGCCGTGGGATAAGGGCATCGTCGGCGAACTGGCGATCGACTTCATCCGGCAGTTCAAGGTGGACTTCGCGATCATCGGGACGTCCAGCATTGAAACGGATGGCACGCTGCGCGATTTCGACACCCGCGAAGTGCGCGTGGCCGAGGCGATCATCCAGCATGCACGCACCGTGTTTCTCGCCGCCGACAACTCCAAATTCGGCCGTCCGGCACTCGTTCGCCAAGGTCACCTCGATCAGATCGACGCGCTTTTCACCGACGCCGCGCCACCCGCCGAGATGAACGAAACCCTCGCCGCCGCCAACTGCCAGGTGTATATCGCCGAGTGATCCCAGGCGACTTCCGCCATGTTGCAGTGCACGCGAAACTTCGAGTGAAATCAAGGATCTGGCCGCTGCTCCAAACCGCCGCTGCGAGTCCCAATTGTCAAAGGAAAAATTTACTGGGGCCCATTTGGTGTTTGACGGACGGTTGACTACACTCCAGTTCCCCGGCGTCCGTTCCGCGTTACGCGGAGTGCCGGCAGCGTGAACCTGTCGTGATAGCCGCACCTCCCGCCTGATCCTTTAGCGGACTCCACTGGCATCGTGCCAGTCGCCTCCAAGGCCGTCCGCGTTTGCTTGACATGGAGAGAACGATGCTGAGTCCGCATGAATTCGCCACGTTGTTGCTCGTCAAGGACGCTCCCAATCAAGTCGACATGGAGCGAGAAGAACTCGACGCCTTGCTGGAACGCCAGCTTGTGCAACTCGAACGGCTCGCGTCGGGCAACGAACAATGGCGCGTAACCGAAACCGGCGACAGTGCGCTCCGGGCCATCAAGCGTTTTTCCTAGTACCCTTGATTACCAAGCAAAGCGGCCGCATCAACGGCCGCTTTGTTGTGCCCAATTCATTTACACAGTAAATTGACGCGACGGACCTTCTGCCTTCGCGCATGCCAAAAACGCTCTCTTCCGACGACATCCAGCAATTCCGCGAAACCATGCGGCGCGTAGCCGAAAACGCGTTCGCCACGCGCGGCGCGCAAGGCGTGACGATGCGCGAACTCGCGAAGGAGCTGGGTTGCAGCGCGATGACGCCCTATCGCTACTTCCGCGACAAAGACGAAATCCTTGCGATGGTCCGCGCGGCGGCGTTCAACCGCTTCGCGGCGCGGCTCGAAGCCGTGGCAAAGGAAGCACCCGCGACCGACCGCTCCGCCGTCAGCGACGCCTACGTGGCGTTCGCACTCGACGAGCCGCATGCTTACCGCCTGATGTTCGATCTGACGCAGCAGGATGGCGCCTATCCCGAACTTCAGGCCGCATCGCACCGCGCCTGGCGCATGCTCGGGGTGCACTTCGAGCAGCTCGTGGCCGCGGGCCTTCTGGAAGGGGATCCGGAATTGATCGGCTACGCGTACTGGGCGAGCCTGCACGGCTTCACCATGCTGGCGCTCGCCAATCAATTGCCTTTGCCACAGGCGCAGCAAGCCGCAGGGAGCAACGCGCCGACGCGTGAGGCCGTGTTCGCGCAGATTCGGCGAATGTTGTGGCGGGGGGCGCAGCCGCAGCGCGGCTAGCCCCGGGTTGGTCCATCAAATCACGAAACGCGAATAAGCCGGTGAGGAGTTTCGAGTAAAAAATAAGCCGACGTGAAACTCAGCCCGCCCGCAATGTCGGATCGGCCGCCGCGCGCCAGCTCAACGCTTTGGCTCGCTGGTCGGTGAAGAAAGCCACCCACTGATTGCGCACTTGCGGATCAGCACTCGCACCGAGGCTCGTGTAATGCTGTGCCAGCGACGCCTGAAACGCGCAGTAATCGTCCTTCGACAACTTGCCGCGCCGGTTCGCCACGTACGCATCGAACAGCGCCGCGTAGACGCCTTGCGCGTCGTTGCCGTAGTCGACCGTCTGGGCGCTGCACATCTGCTGCAACGATGCGAACGAAGGCGCGCCCGTCGTCCCGTTCAGGCTCGGCGAGCTGATGCATCCCGTCAGGAGCGCAGCGGCCCCGATTATCCAAAGTCCACGCATGAATTCACCTCGAAATGGCTGCTGCCGAGAGTATCGTCCGTGGCCGCGCGTTACGCCACCACCTTAGCCAGGCACTAGAGGGGCGCTTAAGAAAACCGAACTTTACTTTTTCGAATATGTTCATTAAAGTTCGCAAACGAACACTATCGGTTCGATAGTTTTTCCAAACCAGTTTCCGAATACGACGCAGAGGACACAGCAGGTGACGCAAGGCTCGAGATACGATTTGCTCGTCGTGGGCGGCGGGATCAACGGCGCAGGCATCGCACGCGATGCGGCGGGCCGCGGCCTGTCAGTGCTGCTCTGCGAACAGGACGATCTGGCGGCCCATACGTCGTCGGCCAGCACCAAGCTGATTCACGGCGGCCTGCGCTACCTCGAATACCGCGAGTTCGGGCTGGTGCGCAAAGCCCTGCAGGAGCGCGAAACGCTGCTGCGCGCGGCGCCGCACATCATGTGGCCGCTGCGCTTCGTGATGCCGCACATGCCCGATCTGCGTCCGGCCTGGCTGATCCGCGCCGGCTTGTTCCTTTACGATCACCTCGCTAAACGCGAACTGCTGCCCGGCTCGCGCGGCATCGTGATGCGCAACCATCCGGCTGGCGCACCGCTCGTCGATTCGATCAAGCGCGGTTTCGTGTATTCGGACGGCTGGGTGAATGACGCGCGTCTGGTCGTGCTGAACGCGCTGGATGCGAAGGAACGCGGCGCGAAGATTCTCACGCGCACCAAGTTGCTGAGCGCGGTACGCGCCGGCGGCGAATGGCGCGCGCAACTCAAGCGTGACGACGGCACGATCCTCGACGTGCGCGCCGCTTCGATCGCGAATGCGGCCGGACCGTGGGTCGGCGAATTGCTGCATGGCGCGCTCGGCCGGGAAGCAACGCACAGCGTGCGCCTCGTGAAAGGCAGCCATATCGTCACGCGCCGTCTGTTCGAACACGATCACGCGTACATCTTCCAGAATCCGGACAAGCGGATCATCTTCGCGATTCCGTACGAACACGATTACACGCTGATCGGCACAACCGACCTCGAATATCGTGGCGACCCGTCGCAAGTGGCGATCAACGCCGACGAAACGCAGTACCTGTGCGATTCGATCAACCGCTACTTCAAAGAAAAGATCTCGCCGCAAGACGTGCGCTGGACCTACTCGGGCGTGCGTCCGCTGCTCGAGGAAGAAGGCGCGGACAATCCCTCAGCGGTTACGCGCGACTACTCGCTCGAACTCGACGCACCTGCGGGCGAAGCACCGCTGCTATCGGTATTCGGTGGCAAGATCACGACCTTCCGCAAGCTGGCGGAAGAAGCCGTCGACAAACTCGCGTACGCGCTGCAGAACGGCACGCCCTCGTGGACGGCCGGTGCGCCGTTGCCCGGCGGCGATATTCCGCAGGCCAACTTCGAGCGCTTCCTCGCCGGTTTCAAGCAGCAGAATGCATGGCTGCCCGCCGATCTGGCTCACCGCCTCGCGCGTGCGTACGGCACGCGTGTGAAAAACGTCATTGGCAACGCGCGCTCGGTGGCCGATCTCGGCCGCGCTTTCGCGCCGGGTCTCTACGAAGCCGAGCTCACTTACCTGCGCGACACCGAATGGGCACGCAGCGCGCAAGATGTATTGTGGCGCCGCTCGAAACTCGGACTGCACGTCGAACCGGGCACACTCGATTCGATCACACACGACATTGACGCATGGTTCACCCGCGAACCGTTCCGACAGAGTGCCTAGCCAAACCAGTTAGTCAGGTCATTCAGCTGAGCCGCATAGCCGGACCACCCAGGTCAGGTTATCGCAACACGCCCTGGCTACGTGGATGAACCCGCATGACCCGAATCGATTTTCACCCCTCGGCTACTGACAAAGCCGGGACGCACAAGCTCGAACTGTTGCAACCCGCTTGAACCAACACGCCGTTCCCGTCGCCGGTCAGCAATCCGGCGATTCATAAAACACATGGAGAAGAGACAATGCAGGATCAGTACATCCTCGCGCTTGACCAAGGCACCACCAGCTCCCGCGCGATGCTGTTCGACCGGCTCGGCAATATCGTGTCGACCGCTCAGAAAGAATTCCAGCAAATCTATCCACGTCCCGGTTGGGTCGAACATGACCCGCAGGAAATCTGGTCGACGCAGGCCGGCGTCGCCGCTGAAGCGGTTACGCGCGCGGGCATGAACGGCACGTCGATCGCAGCGATTGGCATTACTAATCAGCGTGAGACCACCATCGTGTGGGACCGCGAAACCGGTCATCCGATTTATAACGCGATCGTCTGGCAAGACCGCCGCACCGCCGACTTCTGCGACCAGCTTAAAGAGCAAGGTCTCGAAGAAAAAGTCCGCGCAAAAACCGGTCTACCAATCGACTCGTACTTCTCGGCGACCAAGATCCGCTGGATTCTCGACAACGTCGAAGGCGCACGCGAAAAAGCGAAGCAAGGCCGCCTCGCCTTCGGCACGGTAGATAGCTGGCTGGTGTGGAATTTCACCAAGGGTGGTCTGCATGTCACCGACGTGACCAATGCGTCGCGCACGATGCTGTTCAACATCCACACGCTGAAGTGGGACGACGAACTGCTCGAAGCGCTCGACATTCCGCGCAATATGCTGCCGGAAGTGCGTGCCTCGTCGGAAGTGTACGGGCCGACCAAGACAACCGTATTCGCTTCCAAGATTCCGCTCGCGGGCATCGCCGGTGACCAGCACGCGGCCCTGTTCGGCCAGATGTGCACGGAGTCGGGCATGGTGAAGAACACCTACGGCACCGGCTGCTTCCTCGTGATGAACACCGGCGACAAGCCGATCGAATCGAAGAACAATCTCGTCACCACCATTGCGTGGCAGATCGGCGACCAGATCAACTATGCGCTCGAAGGCAGCATCTTCATCGGCGGCGCGGTGGTGCAATGGCTGCGCGACGGCCTCGGCATCATCAAGAACGCAGCCGAGATCGAAACGATGGCGCGCAGCGTGCCGCATAGCGATGGCGTGTATCTGGTGCCCGCATTTGCAGGCCTCGGTGCGCCGCACTGGAATGCACGAGCTCGCGGCACGCTGTTCGGCGTGACGCGTGGCACGAGTTCGGCGCACATTGCCCGCGCCGCGCTCGACTCGATCGCCTATCAGTCGCTCGACGTGCTGAAGGCAATGGAAGCCGACTCCGGCATTCGCATCGGCGAATTGCGTGTGGACGGCGGCGCTTGCGCGAACAATCTGCTGATGCAATTTCAGGCGGACATTCTCGGCGTCGACGCTGTGCGTCCGAAGGTATCGGAGACAACCGCATTGGGCGCGGCATATCTGGCCGGTCTCGCGGTCGGCTACTGGAAAGACGTGAACGAACTGAAAAGCCAGTGGGCCCTCGATCGTCGTTTCACGCCTGCCCTGCCGCACGCCGAAGTCAAGGAGTGCCTCGACGGCTGGCAGCGCGCGATCCGCGCCGCGAAGGCCTGGGCCGACACGCCCTGATTGCCGTTCATCGGTTCCTAAGACGCCTTTCGACATAACGAAGCCGCCTATCCAGCGGCTTCCCTAACAACTATATTTCGGATACCAAATCATGTCTCCTTACATTGCGGAATTCATCGGCACCGCACTTCTGGTGCTACTCGGCAACGGCGCGGTTGCCAATGTGCTGCTCGCGCGCACCAAGGGCAAAGGCGCGGACTTGATCGTGATCGTGATGGGCTGGGCGATGGCCGTGTTCATCGCCGTGTACGTCACGGCATCGTATAGCGGCGCGCACCTGAATCCTGTGGTCACGATCAGCCTCGCGCTGGCAGGCAAATTCGCGTGGGCCAAAGTGCCGGGCTACGTCGCGGCGCAGATGCTCGGCGGGATGGCGGGCGCCCTGCTCGTGTGGCTCGCCTATCGTCAGCACTTCAACAAGGAAGGCGATGCAGACGTGAAGCTCGGCGTGTTCTGCACGTCGCCCGCAATTCGCAGCGTGCCGCATAACCTGCTCACCGAAATGATCGCGACTTTCGTGCTGATTCTCGGCGTGCTGTATCTCGCTTCGCCGCAAGTTGGCCTCGGTGCGCTCGACGCGCTGCCGGTCGGCCTGCTGGTACTCGGCATCGGTATTTCGCTCGGCGGCCCGACCGGTTACGCAATGAGCCCCGCGCGCGATCTGTCGCCGCGTCTGATGCACGCGCTGCTGCCGATTCCGGGCAAACGCGACAGCGACTGGCGTTATTCGTGGATTCCGGTGTGCGGTCCCTTGCTGGGCGGCGCGGCGGCAACAGGGCTGTATTTGTATCTGCACGCGCACTGATTCTGCGGCGCACGTGGGTGCGTATTTAGGGCCCGCACGAGGCACACTAAAGGCTCACTAAACGCGGTCCCACGGCGCAAATTAGCGCCGACGGCAAGCGACGGCGCCGCGCATGCGGCGCCAAAGCACGTATCATGATGCTTTCAATCTCCGCGCATGAGCTTGCAACTGTCTTGCTCGCGTGCCTCTCGCTTTCCGTCTTAAAGCATGATCGACCACCTCATCTGTGACTGCGACGGCGTGCTCGTCGACAGCGAAATCATCGCTGACCGCGTAATGCTCGCAACGCTGTCCGCCACCTTCCCCGGCCTCGACTTCGAACCCGTTGTCAAAACGGCGTTCGGCCAGCAGACCTCGCGCTTTCTCGAAGGTATCGAGAAGTCGTTCGATATCACGCTGCCGGCCGATTTCTTCAATACGATTGAACACAATGTCGAGCTTGAGCTCGCGGCGTCGCTCAGCCCGATCAACGGCGTGCGCGAGGCCTTGCAACGCGTGACGCTGCCGGCCGCGGTTGTGTCGAACAGCCGGATGGCGCGCGTGAATGCGTCGGTGCGGCGCGCGGGTTTGCAGCAGATTTTCGGCGAGCGGATTTTCAGCGCCGAACAGGTCGCACGGCCGAAGCCTTATCCGGATGTGTATCTGTTCGCTGCAAAGACACTGGGCGTGGAACCCTCGCGCTGCGTCGTCGTGGAAGATAGCGTGGCCGGTCTGAATGCCGCGCGAGCGGCGGGCATGAAGACGATTGCCTTCGTCGGTGCGAGCCATATCCCCGACGGTTATGCAGATGCGCTGCGCAAGATGGGCATGACACGCATCATGAAGCATATGGATGAACTGCCCGCGCTGGTCGAGGCCGGTGTGCGTGGGGAGTTTGGCGACGTGCAGTCTTAACGGGCGCAGCAATAAAAAAGCCGGCTGCAAGAGTCGGCTTCAAATTCCTGAGAAACCCCGCGCTTTTCCGAGCGCGGGGTTTTTTCTAACGTATCAAACCTCATCCGCGACGCATTCGCGCGCCGTCGCCAGCGCCTCACGGAATTCCACCAGCTCGGCGATCGTCAGCATCGGCAGATTGTGTTGTTGAGCGAAGCGCTCCACATCCGCGCCGCGCGTCATCGTGCCGTCCGCGTTCATCAGCTCGCACAGCACGCCGGCCGGCTTCAGACCCGCGAGAATCGCCAGATCGACTGTGCCTTCGGTGTGGCCGCGACGCGCGAGCACGCCGCCGGGTTGCGCACGCAGCGGAAACACGTGGCCCGGACGCACGATGTCGGCAGGTTTCGCCGTATCGCTGATGGCCGCGCGGATTGTCGTCACGCGATCGAGTGCGGACACGCCGGTGGTCACGCCATCGCGCGCTTCGATCGAAACCGTGAACGCGGTGCCGTGACGGCTTTCGTTGTTGACAGACATCGGCGGCAATTCGAGCGCACGGATCTTCTCGTCAGGCAGACACAGGCAGACGATGCCGCTGCATTCGCGAATCAGCAAGGCCATGGTTTCGACGGAAAGACGCTCGGCGGAAACGATCAGATCGGCTTCGTTCTCGCGGTCGTGATCGTCTTGCAGGACGACAGCACGGCCATCGCGCATGGCTTGCAAGGCGGCGGCGATACGCGGCGGAACGGGCTCGGTGGCGAGCAGGGGAAGGTCAAGTGATGCGCTATCCGCAATCACCGACGGAGCAGGAAAAGTAGCAAAGGACATGGTTGAAACGCTCATCGCAAAAGTTGGGCGAAAAACGTTTCAGGGCATTGCAAACAGACAAAGACGCGCCGTTGAACGCCGCGCAAAGCGGCGCTCGCGCACCGCCCGAACCTCTGGCGGCATCACGGAAACGAACATGACTATCTGCACATCTTCTTCCATCCGGACTCTAACCGTCGGCTCTGGCTTCTCACCAGATCTGCTGACCCCACTGCGCTTTCGATACGCTGAAAGCTGAACAAAGCGGGCGCTCGCGGGCTCACCGGCTCACGCTTTCGCGCTGCCGGCATACCGCCGGTGGGGAATTTCGCCCCGCCCTGAAGACGCACTGATTGCCGGATTGACCGGCCGGCAAAGAATACAACAGTCGCGCGAAACCTGCAGCGCAACCCCTACTGACTAGACGGACATCCCGGCTTCACCGCCGATTTTGACAGCACATCCGCCTGAAAAACTGCACTCGTCAAGCCGGTCAAACCGGCGCGGCCTGGCGTGTCAAATCGTGCTGCGCGGGCACATCCCAGCGCGGCGGCGTTTCCGCCTTCAACGTGACGCGAAACGCGCGCGCTTCGGTGTCGCCGGGATTGCGCAGGCTATGCGGCTGGTCGGCGTCGAACACGATCGCGTCGCCCGTGGCCAGCAACTGGCGCTGGTCGTGCACGCTGACTTCCAGCGTGCCTTCGCTCACCACCAGATTCACCGTGGTGCCCGGCGCGCGGCGCGTGCCGGCCTCGGTGTGCAACGGCGCGATACGCAGCTCGTGAAACTCCGCGGCGGTCGGCTCGGCATCAGGATAAAGCGGCCGGGCCGAGTAGCGCCCATTCGAACTGACGAGCCGCGATGAACGCTCGGCCGGCAAATGCTCGAAGCCATTGGTCGCATGACGCCGCAAGAACGCCGCCACCGAAACCTTCAACGCCGATGCCACTTTGCAGAGCACCTTGATCGACGGCACGCTGCGCGCCGACTCGATCTGCGCGAGCATCGCTCGCGAGACGCCGGAGGCGCGGGCGAGAGCGTCGAGCGAAAGTTGGCGCTCGGCGCGCAAACGGGCGAGATTCACGCCGACCAGATGTTCAAGAGCATCGAAAGGTTCAGCGGCACGCGGCGACGCATCGGTGTCAGCCGTGGGATCGCGAACCAGCGCAAGCGGGGAATGCATGATTGCCTCCAGGAGCGCCGCCGGACGGCGGGCAAGCGGTTAGTGGAAGCAAGATAGCACCGCGCCCCGCCGCGCCCAACGAAGTTATCTTCACACTGTTATCAGCATTGCGGAGGACGATTCTCGCAAAGCTTGTGCGAATTTTTCATATGGGCGTATTTGGAGCGGATGCGCTCGCGCAGACTCAGGCGCTTTGCGCCACCGTCCTTGCCGGCGCATCCATCCGCGCCGCGAACCACGTGAGCAACAACGCCACCACGCTAACCGCCGCTGCGACCCACGGCAGCGTATCGAGCGAATGGCCATGATTGATCACCAGACCGCCGAGCCACGCGCCGCCCGCGTTTCCCACGTTGAATGCACCGATGTTCAGCGTCGAAGCCAGATTCGGCGCGGCAGCGGCCTTCTCGACCACACGCATCTGCAACGGCGGCACCGTCGCAAACGCCGCAATGCCCCACACGAAAATGGTAATCGCCGCCGCCACCTGCGAGTGACTGGTCCGCGCGAAGATCGCCATCACCACCGCGAGCGTCACCAGAATGCCCATCAGCGAAGGCATCAACGCACGATCCGCCAGCTTGCCGCCCACGGTATTGCCGATCGTGAGACCGACGCCGAACAGCACCAGAATCAGCGTCACGCCGCGCGGCGAGAAGCCGCTGACCTGCTCGAGGATCGGCGCGATATAGGTGAACACGACGAACACGCCGCCGAAACCCAGCACCGTCATCGCGAGCGCGGTCCAGACTTGCGGATCCTTCAGCACACGCACTTCGTGACCGAGGCCGACCGGGCCGGAATCATGGCGATTCGGCACCAGCAACGACACGCCGGCCAGCGACAGCACACCAAATGCGCTGACGATCCAGAACGCCGCACGCCAGCCAAACTCCTGGCCGACAAACGTCCCGAACGGCACGCCGAGCACATTCGCGAGTGTCAAACCGGTGAACATCAGCGCAATGGCGCTTGCCCGCTTTTCAGCCGGCACGAGCGAAGCCGCTACCACCGCGCCGATGCCAAAAAACGACCCATGCGCAAACGACGTCACCACGCGCGCGATCATCAGCACCGAATAGCTGGACGCAATCGCGCACAGCGTATTGCCGACGATGAACACGCCCATCAGCAACTGCAACGCGAGTTTGCGCGGCATCTTGCTGGTGACCACGGCGAGCAGCGGCGCACCGACGGCCACGCCGAGCGCATAGCCGCTCACCAGCAAACCGGCCGACGGAATCGACACAGCCAGATCGCGCGCGACCTCGGGCAGCAAGCCCATGATCACGAACTCGGTCGTGCCGATCGCGAAGGCGCTGATCGCGAGCGCCAGTAATGGAATGGGCATTTTTCTACTCCAGGTTCTAAAGTTGAGCGTGTTAGCTACGGTGGGCGTTGCGCAGCGCCGTTACGAATTCGATGACCACGCCCGGCGCGAGCGCGATAAACAACTGCTGCCCGGCTTGCTGCGGCCCCATCTGCGGCACTTCGGCAAGCTGATAAGGCAGCTCCGCCGCATGCACGCGCCGCAAGAGCGCCGCCCATTCGTCGGCACTTTCCAGCCGGAAGGCGACATGGTCGATGCGTGGCATGGCCCTGCCCGTTACGGCGGGCACCGTCGCATCGATCAGATGAATCGCCGGCCGGCCGTTCGCATACAGCCAGTAGCCGTCGATCGAAAACCGCGGACGCGCGCCCTCCGTCAGCCCGGCGACGTCGACGAAGAAACGTCGGGCGGTCTCGAGGTCGGCGGTGACGATCGTTGCGTGATCGAGTTGCATGGTGTGGGCTGCACGGAGCACAAAGGGTTTACGAGGAGTGCATTGTGAGCGGAACACGTCGATTTGATAATTGGCGTAGCATTTGAAACATTTTCAAATAACTTTGAAAGATCGCGATGGATAACCTCGGTGATATCCGCCTGTTCGTCGAAGCGGCGCAGCAGGGCAGCCTGTCGGCGGCGGGCCGCAAGATGGGCCTGACGCCGGCCGCCGCTAGCGCGCGGCTGGCCAAACTCGAAACTGGCCTGAAAACGCGCCTGTTCGAGCGCACCACCCGTCAGCTGAGGCTCACGGACGAAGGCCGCCTCTACCTCAACTGCTGCCGCCAGGCGCTGCAATCGCTCGACGACGCCGAAGCCGCGCTGCAAGCCGGCCAGGGCGTGGTGCGCGGCAAGGTGCGGATCTCCGCGACCTCGGACTTCGGCCGCAACCTGCTGATGCACTGGCTCGACGAGTTCAACGCGCTTTATCCGGAAGTCACGTTCGCGCTGACGCTGTCGGACTCGCTATCGAATCTGGTGCAGGAAGACATCGATCTGGCGATCCGCTTCGGCGTGCCGCAGGACAGCTCGCTTATCGCCCGCAAGCTGGCGCCGAACCGCCGTGTGCTGTGCGCGTCGCCGGACTACATCGCCCGCAAGGGCGAGCCGAAAGACCCGAACGATCTGGCGAATTTCGACTGCATCGTGCTCGGCACCGCATCCGGCCCGGCCAACGAATGGCGTTTCACGCGCGGCGAGGAAGTGCAGCACTACACTGTGCCGTTCGAAACGTCCCGGGAAACCAACGACGGCGCGGTCGCCCGCGAATGGGCGCGGCGCGGCTACGGGATTGTCATCAAGTCGATGTGGGACGTGGAAGCGGACCTGCGGGGCGACTGCCTGAAAATCCTGCTGCCCGAATGGCGCTACCCGGACGCGCCGCTGCACGCGCTCTACCACCGCAACCGCTTCATGGCGCCCCGCGTGCGCGTGCTGCTCGATTTTCTGAGCGAGCGTTTCGCGCAGGTCTCGGACGAACTGGAGGGCCTGCTGGGCTTGCCGCCGGAGCGGCCGCGCGCCAAGGCCGCCGCGGAAACCGCATCCGGTGAAGGGCTATAATATTGAGCTACGCTGCAAACGTGCATTGAAAGTGGACCGGAATAGGCTCAAGCGGGCTCGAGCAAGCCCTAGCGCCGCCCCGCGGCGCCGTCCGCACGTTTTCACCTCTCTCCACCTTTTAAACGACGCCCCCAGGTTAACCACTGCGACCGGCGAAAATCGATGACCAAGAAAGTTTATGTAAAGACCTACGGCTGCCAGATGAACGAGTACGACTCCGACAAGATGGTCGACGTACTCGGCGCGGCTGAAGGCCTCGTCAAAACCGACACCCCGGAAGACGCGGACGTTATTCTCTTCAACACCTGCTCGGTGCGCGAAAAAGCGCAGGAGAAAGTCTTCTCCGAACTCGGCCGTGTGCGCGAATTGAAAGAAGCGAACCCGAATCTGATCATCGGCGTGGGCGGTTGCGTGGCGAGCCAGGAAGGCGCGTCGATCGTTGCGCGCGCACCGTATGTCGATCTGGTGTTCGGGCCGCAAACGCTGCACCGTCTGCCGCAAATGATCGACAAGCGCCGCGAAAGCGGCCGCGCTCAGGTCGACATCTCGTTCCCGGAAATCGAAAAGTTCGATCACCTGCCGCCGGCGCGCGTGGATGGCGCGAGCGCGTTCGTGTCGATCATGGAAGGGTGCAGCAAGTACTGCAGTTACTGCGTCGTGCCGTACACGCGCGGTGAAGAAGTGTCGCGTCCGCTCGACGACGTGCTGACTGAAATCGCCGGCCTCGCCGACCAGGGCGTGCGCGAAGTCACGCTGCTCGGCCAGAACGTGAATGCTTACCGCGCCGGCATCACGCTTGGTTCGTCGGAAATCGCCGACTTCGCCCAGCTGATCGAATACGTCGCGGACATTCCTGGCATCGAACGGATTCGCTACACCACGTCGCATCCGAAGGAATTCACGCAGCGCCTGATCGACACCTACGCCAAGGTGCCGAAGCTCGTCAGCCACCTGCATCTGCCGGTGCAGCACGGCTCCGACCGCATCCTGATGGCGATGAAGCGTGGCTACACCGTGCTCGAATACAAATCGGTGATCCGCAAGCTGCGCGCGATCCGCCCTGACCTGTCGTTGTCGACCGACATGATCGTCGGCTTCCCGGGCGAGACGGAAGAAGACTTCGACAAGATGATGGCGCTCGTGCACGAGATGAAGTACGACACCAGCTTCTCGTTCATCTACAGCCCGCGTCCCGGCACGCCGGCTGCGAATCTGCACGACGACACCCCGCGTGAAGTGAAGCTCAAACGTCTGCAATATTTGCAGGCTACGATCGAAGAGAACGTGCAGCGCATCAGCGATTCGATGGTCGGCAAGATCGAGCGGATTCTGGTCGAACGCCCGGCGCGCAAGGACCCGAACGAACTCGCGGGCCGCACCGAGAACAACCGCGTGGTGAATTTCCCGGCGCCGGTCGCGTCGCACGCACGGCTGATCGGCCAGATGGTGGACGTGAAAATCGTCCATGCGTACCCACATTCGTTACGTGGCGAGCTCGTGCTGGTACATGACGACGCGCCCGCAACCACCCACTGAGCGACGCCAGCCAGCGTCACGAACCCCACAGGATCGATCCTCCGCCTTGAAGACCACTCAGCAGCATCTGGAATTCACCGCACCGCGCGACGACAACGCGCGGCTCGCCAACCTCTGCGGACCGCTCGACGAAAATCTGCGGCAGATCGAGCAGGCGCTCGACGTGACGCTGCAACGCCGTGGCCACCGCATCACGATTCGCGGGCGCGGCGCGAAACTCGCGCTTACCGCGCTCGAAAAGTTCTACGACAACTCGCAGAAGCCCCTGTCGGTCGACGACATCCAGCTCGCGCTCGTTGAAGTGCGTCAGCCGGCACGCCATCGCGCGAACGGCAACGGCCACGGCACGGAAGCGCTGGACCCGCGCTTTCCGGGCAATCCGGATCACCCGTTCGACCAGCCCGCCGACAGCGGCGACGACGACCTCGAAGAACTCGGCCCGAAGCTGTACACGCGCCGCGCCGACCTGCGCGGCCGCACGCCGATGCAACGCGAGTATCTGAAGCAGATCATTTCGCACGACGTGACGTTCGGCATTGGTCCGGCGGGAACGGGCAAGACCTATCTCGCGGTGGCTTGCGCGGTGGACGCACTGGAGCGTGATCAGGTCAAACGCATTGTGTTGACGCGTCCGGCCGTCGAAGCGGGCGAACGTCTTGGCTTCCTGCCGGGCGATCTGGCGCAGAAGGTCGATCCGTATCTGCGTCCGTTGTATGACGCGCTGTACGACCTGCTCGGTTTCGACAAGACCGCCAAGATGTTCGAGCGCCAGATGATCGAAATCGCACCGCTCGCGTACATGCGCGGCCGCACGCTGAATCACGCGTTCATCATCCTCGACGAGGCGCAGAACACCACGCCCGAACAGATGAAGATGTTCCTCACGCGGATCGGCTTCGGCTCGAAGGCCGTGGTCACCGGCGACACGACCCAGGTCGACTTGCCGCGTGGTCACAAGAGCGGGCTGATCGAAGCGCAGCAGGTTCTCGCGGACGTGCGTGGCATTGCGCTCACGCGCTTCACGAGCGCGGACGTGGTGCGGCATCCGCTGGTCGCGCGAATTGTGGAGGCGTACGATGCGCATTCGCAGAAAACCGCCACTCCGGCGGATTCGCGCTAGATTGCCTCGTTAATTTACGTCGCTAATTTTGCGCCGAACTCCACTGGACAGGCCGCAGCAAACCAGGCAACAAACCGAACAAGCATGAGCCGCGCACCGAAACTGACGTTGAATCTGCAATTCCCCGCCGCCAAGACCTGGCCGGAACATAAGGCGCTGCTGCCGCGCGCCACCGTGGCCGGCTGGATAAAGGCGGCGCTCTTCGCAGACGGCGAGCTGACCGTGCGTTTCGTCGATGCCGAAGAAGGCCGCACGCTGAACCGCACCTATCGCGGCAAAGATTACTCGACCAATGTGCTGACATTTGCGTACGCCGAATCGGAAGACGATCCGGTGACGGGCGATCTGATCCTGTGCTGTCCGGTGGTCGAAAAAGAAGCCGCCGAACAGGGTAAGCCGCTGATCGCGCACTACGCGCATCTGCTGGTGCACGGCACCCTCCATGCGCAAGGCTACGACCACGAGGTCGAGGAAGAAGCCGAGGAGATGGAAGCGATCGAAACCGAAATCCTCGGCAAGCTCGGTTTCCCGGATCCTTACCAATAGTCTTTCCCAACCCCTTTACCCTCTCCGTCAGAAACTACCGTGAGCACGTCCTCCCCTGAAACCGATACGCGACGCACGCCCTGCCCGGACTACCCGCCCGCGCTCGGCGAACCGCGGCTGCTGACTGAGGAGGAGTTGCGCGCGTCGCTCGAATGCACGTTGCGCGACTGGGACCGCAAGAGCGATCTGTGGCTGTTCGGTTATGGTTCGCTGATCTGGAATCCCGGTCTGCCTAGTGTCGAAGCGGCCCGCTCGAAAGTGCATGGTTATCACCGTGGACTGTATCTGTGGTCGCGTGTGAATCGCGGCACGCCCGAACAGCCGGGCCTCGTGCTCGCGCTCGATCGCGGCGGCTCGTGCTCCGGCATCGCCTTCCGCCTCGCCGCCGAGGGTGCGATGCCGCATCTGGAAGCGCTGTGGCGCCGTGAAATGCCAATGGGTTCGTATCGCCCGACGTGGCTGCCCTGCGTGCTCGCCGACGGCCGCCGCGTCGACGCGCTCGCGTTCGTGATGCGGCGCGACGTGCCGACCTACACCGGCAAACTACGTGACGAGGTCGTCAAAACCGTGTTCGGCTGCGCGAGCGGCCGCTACGGCACCACGCTCGACTACGTGAGCCGCACCGTCCACGCGTTGCGCGAAAGCGGCATGCCCGACCGCGCGCTCGAAGCGCTGCTCGAGCGTTGCCGCGAGGAAAGCCGCGAGGCCGGTCATGACGCTGAGCGGCAAACGGGCCAAGGCTCGGTACAATAAGGCAAACGCAGCCGCGCCCACTTCAGCGCCCCGCTCAATCCTTACTTTTTTGCTCGAAAACGCTTTTCCTCGCGTAATCAGTTAGGATTGACCCATGCCCACCGCGCGCGGCCGGGCGGGTCACCACTGCTTCACTCATCGCCCAGCCCGGCAGGACACGGTCCTGCCATGTGCCTGGTGTATCCTTAATGCTCTGCAACAGCGCGCCCAGTCTCGCCGGGCGCACTACCATGAACGACACGTATCCCAGTCGACACCGAACTAGCGACAAACCACAGGAAAAACGCTCACTCCTCGAGCGTCTGACCGACTTCATCTCGCCCGAGCCCGACTCGCGGGCCGAACTTCTGGAAATCCTGCAGGACGCGCACGAGCGCAACCTGATCGACGCCGACTCGCTGTCGATGATCGAGGGCGTATTCCAGGTGTCCGAACTCAGCGCCCGCGACATCATGGTGCCGCGCGCTCAAATGGACGCGATCAACATCGCGGACAATCCCGCCGAATTCATCCCCTACGTGCTGGAAAAAGCGCACTCGCGCTATCCGGTATTCGAAGGCAATCGCGACAACATCATTGGTGTGCTGCTCGCGAAAGACCTGCTGCGCTACTACGCCGAAGACGAATTCGACGTGCGCGGCATGCTGCGCCCCGCCGTCTTCATCCCGGAGTCCAAGCGCCTGAATGTGCTGCTGCACGACTTCCGCGTGAATCGTAATCACCTCGCGGTGGTGGTCGACGAATACGGCGGCGTGGCAGGCCTGATCACGATTGAAGACGTGCTGGAACAGATCGTCGGCGATATTGAAGACGAATACGATTTCGACGAAGAAAGTGGCAACATCATCGCTTCGCCGGACGGCCGCTTCCGCGTGCGCGCGCTCACGGAGATCGAGCAGTTCAACGAGTCCTTCGGCACACATTTTCCGGACGACGAAGTCGATACGATCGGCGGTCTCGTCACGCATCATTTTGGACGGGTGCCGCATCGCGGCGAAAAAGTCCGCCTCGACGATCTGATCTTCGAGATTCTGCGCGGCGACGCCCGCCAGATTCACATGCTGCTGGTGCGCCGCGACCCGCTCGCGGGCCAGCGCGAGCGCGAAGCACAGCACGTGCAGACCTGATCCGCTCCTTTTCTTCGCCTCTTCAACTCCTCACGCCGACCGCGCAACAATGGCCGACCCGATTACATCCCGTTCGCGCCGCGGCGTGAGTGCCCCTGTTGCCCCTGCCACCCAGGAGGCGCGCGGCCGTGCACTGCCCCGCTGGCATTACCTCGTCGCGCTGGCCGCCGGTGCGGCCAATACGCTGTCGTTCGCGCCAACGCCGCATGGCGGCTGGCTCGAACTCGTGATTTTCGTGTTCTTTTTCGCATGGCTCACGCGCACGACCGGCTGGAAAAGCGCCGCGCTGACGGGCGGCGCATTCGGCTTCGGCAACTACGCCACCGGCGTATGGTGGCTGTACGTCAGCATGCACGACTACGGCGGCATGGCCGCACCGCTCGCGGGCGCAGCGGTCGTGTTGTTCACGTTGTATCTGGCGGTGTATCCGGCGCTGGCTGCCGGCGTCTGGTCGTTCTGCGCGGGGCACGCGCGCAACGGCGCATCCGACAACGACAAACCGTTTTCTCCGACCTGGCATGGCGCGCTGGCGTTTGCGAGCGCGTGGGCGATTGGCGAATGGTTGCGCGGCACGGTGTTCACCGGTTTTCCATGGCTCTCGAGTGGTTATGCGCAGGTAGACGGCCCGTTCGCCGGGTTTGCGCCTGTGGCGGGCGTGTACGGCGTCGGCTGGATGCTGGCGCTGGTGGCCGCATTGATCGTGCAGGCGCTGATACCGCTGTTGCCTTCGCGCGGGCAGCTCGATACCACCGATGCCGGCAACGAGGCTAAACGCAGCGTCGCACGCGTTGCTGTGCCGGGGGGAATCGCGGTTGCGCTGATCGCAGCCGGCCTGCTGCTGCCGCTCGCGCAATGGACCCTGCCGGCCAACGCGCCGCTGACGGTGCGCCTCCTGCAGGGCAACGTCAAACAGGAAATGAAGTTCGAAGTAGCCGGCATGCGCGCTGCGATCGACCAGTATCAGCAGATGATCACATCCAAGTCGGCCGATCTGATCGTCACGCCGGAAACCGCCATTCCGGTGCTCGCGCAGCAATTGCCGCCGCAGTTCGCGTCAGCAGTGCGCAACTTTTCAGACACGACCGGCACCGCGATCGTGTTCGGCGCGATCGGCGGCACGATTACGCCGGAGGGTCAGGTGGTCGACTACACGAACAGCCTGTTCGGCGTCACGCCGGGCACGCGCGACGTATATCGCTACGACAAACACCATCTCGTGCCGTTTGGTGAATTCGTGCCGTGGGGCTTTCGCTGGTTCGTCAACCTGATGAGCATTCCGCTCGGCGATTTCGCGCGCGGCGCGCCGGTGCAGAAGCCGTTCATCGTGCATAACCAGCCGGTCTCGGTCGATATCTGCTACGAGGATATTTTCGGCGAGGAGATTGCGCGGAACATTCGCGAGAGCGACACGCCCGCGGGTGTACTGGTCAACTCGACCAATCTCGCCTGGTTCGGCGACACGATCGCGCTGGATCAGCATCTGCAGATTGCGCGCATGCGTTCGCTGGAAACCGGCCGGCCGATGCTGCGCGCGACCAACACCGGCATGACCGCTGCGATCGATGCCAACGGCAAGGTGATCGGGCGCTTGACGCCGTTCACGATCGGCTCGCTCGATGTGACGGTGCAAGGCACCTCGGGCAGCACGCCTTATGTGACGAGCGGCAATAACACGGTGCTGGCCGTTTCGCTATTGCTGCTGGCGTTCGGGTTTGCATTCGGGCCGGGGATTACGCGGCGGCAAAACGGTAAGAAATAACTCGCGATAAAACGGCGTGACTGTGCGCATGCCGTTTATATGTGAAAACGCAGTGGTGAATCTCGCCTCAATAGAAAAACGCGCGCTCCGGAACCCCGTGAGCGCGCGCTTATAAGAAATCAGGCTTTACTGATTCGACGCAATTCGCTGCTGAATATGTTGTGCGCGCGCCGGTGAAGCCGGATGCGAACTCAACATGCTCGACTTGCCGCCATCCAGTTGTGCGAGCTTGTTGAACGCCGTCACCAATCCCGACGGATCGAGATTCTTCTTTTTCTGCAAGTCGAATGAATAATCGTCGGCCGCGCTTTCCTGGGTTTGCGAGAACTGCGCATTAATCAGCTTCTCGGAAAAATCGCCAAGCTGCGAACCGGACAATGCCCCCGCCACACCGCCCGCCGACGATGCCACCGTACGCGCCGCCGAAGTCGCGTACGCGACCTGCATCGCCTTCTTCGTATGGCCGAGTGCAACGTGGCCCATCTCGTGGCCGACCACGCCGCGCACTTCGTTGTCGTTCATCATGTCCATCAGGCCGCTATAGACGCGAACGCAGCCGTTGGCCATCGCCCATGCATTGACGTCCTTGGTGATGTACACCTTGTAGTTCACCGGCACGCCGTTGATGTTGTTGCCCAGTTGCGCGGCGATCTTGTTCAGGCGTTTCTGATACTTGCTGTTTGCGGGGGCAATCTGATTTTCGCTATCCAGCTGCGCGCACGACTTGTCGGTCAGCGTACGCACGTCAGCATCGCTGAGTGTGGCGGCCTGAGCGGCCTGCTGGCCGGACTGGATCAGCGCAGTCGGATTAACGTTGCTCACGTTCGAGCACGCAGCAAACAGCGCACAGGCGGAAGCGGCAATGACAAAGCGGTACGATTTCATGGTGGAAGTCTCTTTTGCGGACGTTATTAATATCGACGGCGCGTTTTAATGCACCGCCCATTCGCAATGGCCGCAGATCACGGGAGAAAAACTCCGCGTATGTCGATTGCATAAACCATTACGCCACGCGACAGACAAAAAAATGCGCCTGACGGGTAGGCGCATTTTTACCACAAACGTAAGCTTAAATTTATGCTTATGAAAGCGTGAATGACATCATTTTGCAATTTAGCGAAAATTGCGGGCGGCGCGATTCCAGACAACCGCACCGTTGAGCGGTAACGCGTACTCCGTTCAGTCCGCCGGCACCGTATCAATGAACGACTGACGCAGCGACAGTTTCTGGAAATGTTTATCCAGGTTCGGATACCCTTCGCGCCAGTTCAACTGAGGCATGCGGAAATCGAGGTAGCCCAGCGCGCAGCCCACAGCGATATCCGCGAGCGTGTAGTGATTGCCCGTACACCACGGCTTGGTGCCCAAGCCTTGGGACATGGCTATCAGGCCTTCATCGATCTTGCGCTGCTGCCGCGCGACCCACGCGTCCACGCGCTGCTCGGGCGCGCGCTGGGTGCTTTCGAGGCGAATCAGCACCGCGGCGTCCAGCATGCCGTCGGCGAGCGCTTCCCAGCAGCGCACTTCGACGCGCTCACGCCCGGACGGCGGAATCAGCTTGCCGACCGGCGACAGCGTATCCACGTATTCGCAGATCACCCGCGAGTCGAACACCGCTTCGCCGTCTTCCATCACGAGGCACGGCACCTTGCCGATCGGATTGAAGGTGTGAATCGTGGTATCCGGCGCCCAGACGTTCTCGGGCACGAGTTCGTAGTCGATCTTCTTGTCGGCCAGAACGATCCGCGCTTTGCGCACGAACGGGCTGGCGAGCGAACCGATGAGTTTCATCATTACCATCTGCCTTTTCTTGAATTCGGCGAAAGTATAAGTGGTCGGCGGCATTCCCGAGCACAGCGCAGTCGCTTCGCAAGCCGCATGGACGCTCGCTGTGGATGGATTGCAACATTGCCGCGACGCCAGCATGCCGTCTACCCGGCCAAATGGCCAACGTGGCCGGGGCGACCACCTCTCACCGCCAGTATCCGCGCAAAATAAGTCTCCGCATTGGGCGCTACAATCTCACGATGAACCAGCCGACCGAACCCACCATCGCCATCGACGTCTACCGCACGCGCCGCGAGCGCGTCCTCGCCGCGCTGCGCGCGACGGGTGGGGGCGTCGCCATCGTCCCCACCGCGCCGGAAAAGCTGCGCAATCGGGACGCCGACTACCCCTACCGGCACGACAGCTACTTCTACTATCTGACGGGCTTCACGGAACCCGAGGCGTGGCTGGTGCTGGACGCAAGCGCCGCATCGGGCGAACCGACCTCGATCCTGTTCTGCCGCGAGAAAAATGTTGAGCGCGAGACGTGGGAAGGTTTCCGTTTCGGGCCGGAGGGCGCACGCGAGGCGTTCGGCTTCGACGCCGCCTTCCCCGTCGACGAAATCGACGCGCAGCTACCGCGTATTCTCGCCGACAAGCCATCGCTGCATTACGCGCTCGGCACGTCGGCGGAACTGGACGAACAGGTGCGCGGCTGGCTCGACGCGGTGCGCTCGCTGGGTCGCAGCGGCGTCGCCGCGCCCACGGCCGCGCATGATCTGATCCCGTTCCTCGACGACATGCGGCTCATCAAGGATCCCCACGAACTCGCCATCATGCGCCGCGCCGGGCAGATTTCCGCGCAGGCGCATCGCCGCGCGATGGCCACCTGCCACCCCGGCGTGCGCGAGTACGAACTCGAAGCCGAGCTGCTCTACACCTTCCGCAAATTCGGCTCGCAGGCGCCGGCTTACACGTCGATCGTCGCCGCGGGCGCCAACGCCTGCGTGCTGCACTACCCGGCCGGCAACGCGATCGCCCAGGACGGCGACCTGATCCTGATCGACGCCGCCTGCGAACTCGACGGCTACGCCTCCGACATCACCCGCACCTTCCCGGCGAGCGGCCGCTTCACGCCGGCGCAGCGCGAGTTGTACGACATCGTGCTGGCCGCGCAGCAGGCTGCCGTCGACGCCACCCGCGTCGGCGCGACCTTCGACGATCCGCACCAGGCCGCCGTGCGCGTGCTGTCGCAAGGCCTGCTCGACACCGGCATCATCGACCGGACGAAGTTCGCCTCGGTCGACCAGGTGATCGCGGAGCGCGCCTATGCGCCGTTCTATATGCACCGTACCGGCCACTGGCTCGGCATGGACGTGCACGATGTCGGCGACTACCGCGAACGCGGCGCGCCGCGCGACGAAGCGGGCGCGCTGCCGTGGCGCACGCTGCAGGTGGGGATGACGCTGACCATCGAGCCCGGTCTGTACATCCGTCCGACTGAAGGCGTGCCCGAGCGCTACTGGAACATCGGCATCCGCATTGAGGACGACGCAATCGTCACGGCGGCGGGTTGCGAGCTGATCACACGCGACGTCCCGGTGGCGGCCGACGAGATCGAGGCGCTGATGCAGGAAACCCGCGCGGCCCAGCCGCTAAAGCAGTAACCGCGGCAGTTACCCAGGCAGCAACACAAGGAAGCAAACCCGCAATGAACGACGTTTCCCAGTCGACGGTGATTCTGAAACCCGCCGCGTCCGACCATGGCTTCGATTTCGACGTGACGATCGTCGGGGCCGGGCCGGTCGGTCTGGCGCTTGCCGGCTGGCTGGCGCGCCGCAGCGCGACGCAGGCGCTGAAGATCGCGCTGATCGACGCGCGCGAACCGGAAGATTCGATTGCCGATCCACGCGCGATCGCCGTCTCGCACGGCAGCAGGATGATTCTCGAGCCGCTGCGCTGGCCTGCCGACGCCACCGCGATCCAGCGCATCCACGTCTCGCAGCGCGGCCATTTCGGCCGCACGCTGATCGACCACAGCGAGCACGGTTTGCCGGCGCTCGGCTACGTCCTGCGTTATGGCTCGATCGTGCATGGTCTCGCCGAAGCGGTTCACGCGAGCTCGGTGCACTGGTTCCGCTCCACCTCCGCCGCGGCGCCGACTCAGGACCTCGACGGCGTCACGCTGCCGATCGAAACCGCGGGTGTCACGCGCAATCTGCGCACGCGGATTCTGGTGAATGCCGAAGGGGGGCTGTTCGGCGACCAGAAACAGAAAGCCACCGGGGAGGCAGGCAGCAGCGCCGGCGGCGGTACGCGCGATTACGGGCAGACCGCGCTGGTCGGCACGGTCACCGTGTCGGCACCGCAACCGCATGTGGCGTGGGAGCGCTTCACGTCGCAAGGGCCGATCGCATTGCTGCCGATGGGCGGCGTGCGCGGCGCGAATTACGCGCTGGTCTGGTGCTGCGCCCCTGACGAAGCCGCGCGACGCGCACAACTCTCCGACGACGAATTCCTGCTTGAACTCGGCACCGCATTCGGCAACCGCATGGGCCGCTTTACGCAAATCAAGGGACGCGCATCGTTCCCGCTCGGACTGAACGCGGTCGATACGCTGGTGAACGGCCATGTCGTCGCAATCGGCAATGCGGCGCAGACGCTGCATCCGGTGGCAGGTCAGGGTCTGAATCTGGGTTTGCGCGACGCGCACGCGCTCGCCGATGCCTTGTCGGCAGAAGGTCCGACCCCGCTGGCTCTGGCGACGTTCGCGCAACGCCGCGCGCTCGACCGCCGCCTGACGATCGGCGCAACCGACACGCTCGCACGTCTATTCACCGTCGACTTCCCGCCGCTCGCCGCCTTGCGCGGCCTCGCTCTCACCGCGCTCGAATTCGTGCCGCCGGTGAAAACCGCGCTGGCGCGGCAAATGATGTTCGGCCAGCGCCGCTGAGCGCGGTCCGTTCGCGCCTGACGCCCTCGGCCGTTGCAGCCTTTTTAGGCACCGTACCAGGCACATACAACGGCAAATAAGCACGCACATTGGCGGCGCCGCGCGAACGGTGCCGGTTCTATGAACCGGACCACTTTCATAGAAGATTTAATGAGTTACGACAGACTCAAGTCGGGTGTCGACTATCCGTTAACGCTAAAATGGCGGTTTTCCTTCGCATTTCGCGCAATCTTCGATTGACAGAAACTTAACAATCGGACACAAGCGCGTCCAAGTCATGCCCACTCTCGGCCCCCACAATCTGCGTAACAACCTGTTCGTCGCCCCCATGGCCGGCGTAACCGACCGGCCGTTCCGCCAGCTGTGCAAACGGCTGGGCGCGGGCTATGCGGTGTCGGAAATGGTCGCCTCGAACGCGCAGTTGTGGAAAAGCGAAAAAACCATGCGCCGTGCTAACCACACGGGCGAAGTCGAACCGATCGCCGTGCAGATCGCCGGCGCGGATCCGGCCATGATGGCCGAAGCCGCGCGCTACAACGTGGCGAACGGCGCACAGATCATCGACATCAACATGGGCTGCCCGGCCAAGAAAGTGTGCAACGTGGCCGCGGGTTCCGCCTTGCTGCAGAACGAGCCGCTGGTGCAGCGCATCGTCGAGGCCGTGGTAGGCGCGGTGGGCGTCGGCCCGGATGCCGTGCCCGTCACGCTGAAGATCCGCACCGGCTGGGATCGCGACAACAAAAACGCTTTGACGGTCGCCCGTCTGGCCGAAGCCGCCGGCATTTCCATGCTGACCGTGCACGGCCGCACGCGCGCCGACCTGTATCACGGCGACGCCGAATACGAGACCATCGCTGCCGTCAAAGCAGCGGTGCGCATTCCGGTGGTCGCCAATGGCGACATCACGTCGCCGCAAAAAGCCCGCGAGGTGCTCGCCGCCACCGGCGCCGACGCCATCATGATCGGCCGCGCCGCCCAGGGGCGTCCGTGGCTGTTCCGCGAGATCGAGTATTTCCTGCAAACGGGTGAGTTGCTGCCGCCGCCGCGCATCGACGAAATCCAGCAGGTGATGAACGAGCATCTCGAAGATCACTACGCGTTCTACGGCGAATTTACGGGCGTGCGCACTGCGCGTAAGCATATCGGCTGGTACACTCGCGGCCTTTCTGGCGCCAACGTGTTCCGGCACCGTATGAATACGCTGGACACCACGCGCGAACAACTCCTCGCCGTCAACGAATTCTTCGACGCCCAAAAGGCGATTTCCGACCGCCTCGTCTACGTCGACGAGACGCTCAGCAAGAATGACGGCGAGCCGGACCATACCGACCGACTAGCAGCATGAGCAAGAACAATATCGAACAATCTGTCCGCGACAGCCTGGGGATGTATTTCCAGGATCTCGACGGCTCCAATCCGCATGACGTCTACGACATGGTTATTTCATGCGTGGAAAAACCCTTGCTCGAAGTGGTGCTCGAGCAGGCCGGCGGCAATCAGTCGCTGGCCGCCGAGTATCTCGGCATCAACCGCAATACGCTGCGCAAGAAACTGCAACAGCACGGTCTGTTGTAGTTCGTTGTAGTTTCAGGCGCCCTGCCACGTTTCCCTTCGGCTTTTCGTCTTCATCATGATCAAGCAAGCGCTCATCTCCGTTTCCGACAAGTCCGGCATCGTCGACTTCGCCAAGTCGCTGTCGGACCTCGGCGTCAAGATCCTGTCGACCGGCGGCACCGCGAAACTGCTCGCGGACGCGGGCCTCTCCGTCACCGAAGTCGCCGACTACACGGGCTTCCCGGAAATGCTGGACGGGCGTGTGAAAACGCTGCATCCGAAGGTGCACGGCGGCATTCTCGCGCGCCGCGACCTGCCGGAACACATGGCCGCGCTTGAAAAGCACGACATTCCGACGATCGACCTGCTGGTCGTGAATCTGTATCCGTTCGTGCAGACCGTGTCGAAGGAAGAGTGCTCGCTGGAAGACGCGATCGAGAACATCGACATCGGCGGCCCGACCATGCTGCGCTCGGCCGCGAAGAATCATCGCGACGTGACCGTCGTGGTTGATCCGGCGGATTACGCGGTCGTGCTCGACGAAATGCGCGCGAACAACAACACGGTTGCCTACAAGACGAACTTCCGTCTGGCCACCAAGGTATTCGCGCACACCGCGCAGTACGACGGCGCGATCACGAACTACCTGACGAGCCTGACCGACGAATTGCAACACTCGTCGCGCAACACGTACCCGGCTACCTTCAACCTGGCTTTCGACAAGGTGCAGGATCTGCGCTACGGCGAGAACCCTCACCAGAGCGCCGCGTTCTATCGCGATCTGTCGGTGCCGGCCGGCGCACTGGCGAATTACAACCAGTTGCAGGGCAAAGAACTGTCGTACAACAACATCGCCGATTCCGATGCAGCGTGGGAATGCGTGAAGACGTTCGACGTGCCGGCTTGCGTGATCGTCAAGCACGCGAATCCGTGCGGCGTCGCAGTGGGCGCGGACGCGAACGAAGCGTATGCGAAGGCGTTCCAGACCGATCCGACCTCGGCGTTCGGCGGCATCATCGCGTTCAACCGTGAAGTCGACGAAACGGCAGCGCAAGCTGTGGCCAAGCAGTTTGTCGAAGTGCTGATCGCCCCGTCGTTCAGCGCGGCGGCTCGTCAGGTGTTCACGGCCAAGCAGAATGTGCGTCTGCTGGAAATCGCCTTGGGCGAAGGCCATAACGCGTTCGATCTGAAGCGCGTCGGCGGCGGCCTGCTGGTGCAATCGCTCGATTCGAAGAACGTGCAGCCGCACGAATTGCGCGTGGTCACGAAGCGCCACCCCACACCGAAGGAAATGGACGACCTGCTGTTCGCATGGCGCGTCGCGAAGTACGTGAAGTCGAACGCGATCGTGTTCTGCGGCAACGGCATGACGCTCGGCGTCGGCGCGGGCCAGATGAGCCGCGTGGACTCGGCGCGTATTGCGAGCATCAAGGCGCAGAACGCTGGTTTGACGCTGACCGGCTCGGCCGTGGCGTCGGACGCGTTCTTCCCGTTCCGTGACGGTCTGGATGTGGTGGTGGCGGCAGGCGCAACCTGCGTGATTCAACCGGGCGGCTCGATGCGTGACGACGAAGTGATCGGTGCAGCAGACGAGCACAACATCGCGATGGTGTTGACCGGCGTGCGTCACTTCCGGCATTGAATTCGGCTTCGCGGGCGGCGTGAGCGTTACGCGCCGCTCGCCCGCGTAGCTTGAGCGAAACGGCTCGGTGGAGTTTTCCGCCGGGCCGTTTTGTTTTGGAACACCGCCCGCCACATGGCGCGTTCGTTGTAGTATCGCAAGCACCTGGTTTTTACCGCACGTGCGGCACCTCATGAGAATTCTCGGCATCGACCCCGGCTTGCGCGTGACCGGCTTCGGCGTGATCGATCAACACGGCCATAAGCTCAGCTACGTCGCGAGCGGCACGATTAAAACCGCCGACGCCGATCTGCCGTCGCGTCTCGGCACCATCTTCGAAGGCATTTCGACGCTGATCCGCCAGCACTCGCCGGATCAGTCGGCGATCGAAAAAGTGTTCGTCAACGTCAACCCGCAATCCACTTTGCTGCTCGGCCAGGCGCGCGGCGCGGCGATCTGTGGACTGGTGGCCGGTGGCGTGCCGGTTGCCGAATACACGGCCTTGCAGTTGAAGCAGGCCGTGGTCGGTTATGGCCGAGCGACCAAGGAACAGATGCAGCAGATGGTGGTACGGCTGCTTAACCTCTCCGGCGTGCCAGGCACCGATGCGGCCGACGCCCTCGGCATGGCGATCTGCCACGCGCATGGGGGCTCGACGCTTAGCACGCTGGGCGGCATCGCGCCGTCGCTGGCCAAGAAGGGCCTGCGAGTGCGGCGCGGACGGTTGGTCGGCTAGGCCCTCAGTTTCGACTCGCCAGCGCCAAGCGGCACGCCAGTCCGGCAAACACCGTCCCCAACAAATACTGCGGCACGCGCGACGGCCTGCGCCCGGCACTGAGCTTACGGCTCAGCTTGCTCGCCATCAGAATCACGGCGCCGTTCACACAGAAGCCGATCAGATTCAGCACGGTCGCGAGCACCATGATCTGCAACGCCACCGAACCCGCTTCCGGCCGCACGAACTGCGGAAATAGCGCGAGCACGAACAGCGCGACCTTGGGGTTCAGCAAATTGGTGAAAAGTCCTTGCCGGAAGATGCGGCCAACCGGATAACGGCTCATCGACGCATTCGGCGACAGCACGGTGCCTTGCGTGCGGAACGTCTTCCAGGCGAGATACAGCAGGTAGGCGGCGCCGGCGAAACGCACGACGTCGTAGGCCATCGGCACAGCCAGAAACAGCTGCGACAGACCGAATGCGGCGGCTAGTGCGTGACAGTAAGTCCCGACCAGAATACCCGCCAACGAGGCGAAACCAGCGGGACGCCCCTGGCTCACGCTGCGCGAAGCGATCAGCAGCATGTCGGGGCCGGGCGTGGCGGTCAATGCGAGACACGCGCCGGCAAACAGCGCGAGAGTGGTGAGGCTCAGCATGGAAGCTCCTTCTGGTTGTGCCGGGCGAGAACCCGCCAAAAGGGATCTCAGTCTAGGGGGCTGCAACACGCTGGTCAACCGCGATTGCGCATAATGCAGCGCGCTACTGCGCAGCTTGACGACGCGCCGCCGCGCATCCACTGCGCTACACTCGCCCTTTCTCTCAAGATTGAATCCGCCATGATCGGTCGCATTGCCGGCGTTCTGCTGGAAAAAAACCCGCCGCACCTACTCGTCGACTGCAACGGGGTCGGCTACGAAGTCGATGTGCCGATGAGCACGTTCTACAACCTGCCCTCGACCGGCGAACGCGTCGTGCTGCTCACGCAAATGATCGTGCGTGAAGACGCGCATTTGCTGTACGGCTTCGGCACTGCCGAGGAACGCTCGACGTTCCGCGAATTGCTGAAGATCACCGGCATCGGCGCGCGTATGGCGCTCGCCGTGCTCTCCGGCATGAGCGTGCATGAGCTGGCGCAGACCGTCACCATGCAGGACGCCGCGCGCCTGACTCGCGTGCCGGGCATCGGCAAGAAAACAGCGGAGCGGCTGCTCCTCGAACTGAAGGGCAAGATCGGCGCCGACCTGGGCGCGCTGGCGGGCGCGGCGTCGGCGTCCGACCACGCCTCCGATATCCTGAACGCATTGATCGCATTGGGTTACTCCGAAAAAGAAGCATTGGCGGCCGTCAAGAACGTGCCGGCCGGCACCGGTGTTTCCGAAGGCATCAAGCTCGCGTTGAAGGCGTTGTCCAAGGGTTAAAAGCTCGTGCCGCGACGGTGGAGCCGCGTGCGACAAGTAAAGCTTCGCACACGGCAGCGCGGCGCACACCCTGGCCGTTCGGCCGAGTTTCGCAACGGGCGGGGCGCGGTACAATGACCGCATGATCGAAACCGACAAACTCGCCGCCGAGCGCATCATCGCGGCCACGCCCGTCTCGCCGAACGAAGAAGCGTTCGAGCGCGCGTTGCGCCCGCGCCAGCTCGAAGAATATGTCGGGCAGGAAAAAGTGCGCGGTCAGCTGGAAATCTTCATCGAGGCCGCCAAGCGCCGGTCGGAATCGCTCGACCACGTGCTGCTGTTCGGGCCGCCGGGTCTCGGCAAGACCACGCTCGCGCACATCATCGCGCGAGAAATGGGTGTCAATCTGCGGCAAACCTCCGGCCCGGTGCTTGAACGCGCCGGCGACCTCGCCGCGCTGCTCACCAATCTCGAAGCCAACGACGTGCTGTTCATCGACGAAATCCACCGGCTCTCGCCAGTCGTCGAAGAAATTCTGTATCCGGCGTTGGAGGACTATCAGATCGACATCATGATCGGCGAAGGACCGGCCGCGCGCAGCGTGAAGCTGGATCTGCAGCCGTTCACGCTGGTCGGCGCAACTACCCGCGCGGGTATGCTGACCAATCCGCTGCGCGACCGCTTCGGTATCGTCGCGCGGCTCGAGTTCTATAACGCAGAACAGTTGGCGCGCATCGTCACGCGTTCGGCGTCGTTGCTGCATGCGCAGATTCACCCGGATGGCGCATTCGAAATCGCCAAGCGCGCACGCGGCACGCCGCGGATCGCGAATCGGCTGTTGCGCCGCGTGCGCGATTTCGCCGAGGTGAAAGCGGACGGCAACATCACCGCAGAAGTGGCGGACGCGGCACTCAAAATGCTCGACGTGGATGCGGTCGGCTTCGACCTGATGGACCGCAAACTGCTCGAGGCGATCCTGCACAAATTCGACGGTGGCCCGGTCGGCGTGGACAATCTGGCAGCGGCAATCGGCGAAGAGCGCGACACGATCGAAGACGTTCTCGAACCGTATCTGATCCAGCAAGGCTTCCTCCAGCGCACGCCGCGCGGCCGCGTCGCCACGCTGCTCACGTATCGGCATTTCGGCCTCGCCGCGCCGGACGCTTCGAGCCCCATATCCGGCCTGTGGGATGCGGCCGCGACCTGAACCGGATGCGCGAGTTGAAATAACTTGCGCCGTTTAACGCCCCGGTTCCGGCACCCTCTTCTTGAAGCTATCGTCGTCGCTCGGTGCGTCGAGGTGCGACACGTCCGCCCACGACACGATCGTCGCCTTGTTGGCGTCGTCGGCATAATCCACCACGTTGACGCTCGTGTTCAGCAACGCGTAATCACGCGGCGCATCGAGCGACAATCCGCACGCAAAACGACGCACGCAATCGAGCACGCCGCCATGCGCGACGACAGCGATCCGACCGCCCGGATGCGCGGCTACTAGAGGCTCGATCGCGTGCAGCACGCGGTGATAGAGCGTGCGCTGCGACTCACCTTCAGGCGGCGCAAAACCCGGATCGCGGGTTTGCCAGTGCGCGTATTCATCAGGGAACCGGACTGCGATTTCGTCGCTGTCGTGCCCTTGGAACGCGCCATACGAACGCTCACGCAAACCCTCACGCAGTTGCAGCTGAAGGCCGAGCGCGTCGGCGATCGGCTGCGCGGTTTGCTGGGCACGTTGCAGATCGCTCGAATAGATCGCGTCAAGCCGCGCGCCCTCTTTCACCTCACTCGCGATGCGGCGTGCAAGGCGTTGCGCCTGCGCGAGGCCGGTCGTCGCGAGCGGAATGTCGATGTGACCTTGAATGCGCTTGATGCGGTTCCAGTCGGTCTCGCCGTGGCGGATGAACAGAATCTGCGTGGTCATGGGATGGACGTGGGCGCCAGTAGCCGGTTATGCCGAGCCGCTATTGTCGCAAAAAGCGGCTGGAGGAGTGGATGCCTGCCGCCGAATACACCATGCGGCAGCAGTGGAAGCTCAAGCGTTCGTCTGCAGCCAGAACGTGACCGGTCCGTCATTGACGAGCGACACCTGCATATCGGCGCCGAACTCGCCCGTCTCGACGATCGGGTGCTTTGCGCGCGCTGCCGAGACGAAGTAGTCGAATAGTCGCTTGCCCTCGTCGGGCGGCGCGGCGGGTGTGAAGCTGGGGCGCAGGCCGCTATTGGTGTCGGCCGCCAGGGTGAACTGCGAAACGAGCAGCAAGCCACCTGCACGCCCGGCGCCGTCGAGATTCTGCACGGAGAGATTCATCTTGCCGGCCGCGTCGCTGAAGACACGGTAGCCGAGCACCTTGGCGAGCAGCCGGTCGGCTGCGGCCTCCGTGTCGCCACGTTCGGCGCACACGAGCGCGAGCAAGCCCGCCTCGATCGCGCCGGTCACGCGCTCGTCCACGCGCACTTCCGCGCGGCGAACGCGCTGGATCAGCGCGATCATCGGCTCGACTCCGGATGCAACAACGCCCGAATCAGCATCGTTATCGCTGAGCCATCAAGCCGTCAGCGTGACGCGCGCAAAACGGCGCTTGCCGACCTGCACGACGTACTCGCCGGCTTCGACCTTCAGGCCCTTGTCCGACACGGTCGTGCCGTCGATCTTCACGCCGCCCTGCTCGATGTTGCGCAGCGCTTCGCTGGTCGACGGTACGAGATTGGCCTGCTTGAGCAACTGGCCGATTGCGAGCGGTGCGCCCGCGAGCGTCACGGCCGGAATATCGTCCGGCACGCCGCCCTTCGCGCGATGATTGAAGTCCTCGAGCGCGCGTTCGGCATCGGCTTGCGAGTGGAAGCGCGCGACGATTTCCTGACCCAGCATCACCTTGAAATCGCGCGGATTGCGGCCCGCTTCGATTTCCTTCTTGAAGCCGGCGATCTCGTCCATCGGACGGAACGACAGCAGTTCGAAGTAACGCCACATCATCACGTCGGAAATGCTCATCAGCTTGCCGAACATATCCGTCGGTTTTTCGCTGATACCGATGTAGTTGTTCTTCGACTTCGACATCTTCTCGACGCCGTCCAGGCCTTCGAGCAAGGGCATCGTCAAAATGCACTGCTGTTCCTGACCATACTGCTTCTGCAGTTCACGGCCAACCAGCAGGTTGAACTTCTGGTCCGTGCCGCCGAGCTCAAGGTCGGCGTTCAGCGCGACCGAGTCGTAGCCTTGCATCAGCGGGTACAGCAATTCGTGGATCGAGATCGGCACACCGCCCTGGAAGCGCTTGGTGAAATCTTCGCGCTCGAGAATACGCGCCACCGTGTAGCGCGAGGCGAGCTTGATCATGCCGTCGGCGCCGAGCGGCATCGACCATTCGCTGTTGTAGCGGATTTCGGTTTTTTCGCGATCGAGCACGAGCGCGGCCTGCTCGAAATATGTCTTCGCGTTCGATTCGATCTGCTCGCGCGTAAGCGGCGGGCGCGTAGCGTTGCGGCCCGACGGATCGCCGATCAGCGAGGTGAAGTCGCCGATCAGGAAAATCACCGTGTGACCGAGATTCTGCAACTGACGCATCTTGTTCAGCACGACCGTGTGGCCGATGTGGATGTCCGGCGCGGTCGGATCGAGGCCGAGCTTGATGCGCAGGGGCACACCGGTGGCCGCGCTCTTCGCGAGCTTCTGTGCGAATTCTTCTTCGATCAGCAGTTCGTCGACGCCGCGTTTGGTGACGGCGAGTGCGTGACGGACTTCGTCGGTGATCGGGAAGGCGGGGCTGGGCTTGGTGGACTCGGTGGTCATGCTGGAAACGTGAAGTCGCGAAAAAAGGAGATTGTCCCATAGATGCGCGCCGCCGCGCCTACTGACTCGGCCACAAGCGCGCCGTCAGCGCATGATTTCGGTCTGTCGGGACGCGCCATTGGCAGCGTCACGCTTTATATTCGACCGCACTTGCACCGATAATCTGCTAAAACAGATCGCAACGAATCATCGAGAGGAGCAGCAACGTGGCGCAAGACCCCGCAGACGGCGTGTACCTAGGATTGATGTCCGGCACGAGCATGGACGGCGTGGACGGTGTTGCCGTCAGATTCGCGAAAGGAAAGCCGCCGGTGGTGCTGGCCGAAGCGTTTGTCGGTTTCGCGGCAGGCTTGCGCGACGCGCTGTTCGCGCTCCAACAGCCGGGCGACAACGAGATCGAGCGTGAGGCGCTGGCCGCCAATGCGCTCGCCACACGCTACACGGTGTGCTGCCACGAACTGCTGGGCGCGAGCCGCGTGCCGGCCTCGGAAGTCCGTGCAATCGGCGTGCATGGTCAGACGGTGCGGCATCGGCCGGAAAAGGGTTACACGCGGCAGATCAACAACCCCGCACTGCTCGCGGAAATGATGCACATCGACGTGGTCGCCGATTTTCGCAGCCGCGACGTCGCGGCCGGCGGCCAGGGCGCGCCGCTCGTGCCGGCGTTTCACGCCACGGTGTTCGGCGCGAAAGACGAAACACGGGTGGTCTGCAATCTCGGTGGCATCAGCAATATCACGATCCTGAACGCGACCGGCGGCGTGCGCGGCTTCGACTGCGGACCAGCGAACGCGCTGCTTGACGAATGGGCGCAGCGCCATCTCGGCAAGCCTTTCGACGAAAACGGCCATTTCGCCGCAAGTGGACAGGTCGATCGCTCGTTACTGAACGCACTGCTCGACGAGCCCTTTTTCTCGGCCCAACCGCCAAAAAGCACCGGCCGCGACTTGTTCAACCCGCAATGGCTGGATGCCAAGCTCCAACCATTCGCCGCCCTCGCCCCCGCCGACGTGCAAGCCACACTGGTCGCGCTGACCGCCGTAACGGTGGCTCGCGAAATCGAACGGCATGCATCGGACGCCAAGGCGGTCTATGTGTGCGGCGGTGGAGCGCGCAATCCAGAGATTCTGAAAGCGCTGCATCAGGCGCTGGAGGACAGTGGCGTAAGCGGCGTGCCCGTGATGACAACCGACGCGCTCGGCGTACCGCCGAGCCAGGTCGAGCCGCTGGCGTTCGCGTGGCTGGCAATGCGCTGCGTGGCGCGCCTGCCGGGTAATTTGCCGGCCGTCACCGGCGCCACCGCCGAACGCGTACTGGGGGCGATCTACCCGCGGTGATTGGGGGAATTCAGTTCAGGCAATAAAAAACGGGGCCGAAGCCCCGTTTTCTTTTACAACCTGTCGACTAATCAGCCATCAAACCGAAAACGACGAGCCACAACCACACGTGGTCGTAGCATTCGGGTTCTTGATGACGAACTGCGCGCCGTTGATGTCGTCCTTGTAGTCGATCTCAGCGCCGACCAGATACTGGTAGCTCATCGAATCGATCAGCAGCTGGACGCCGCTCTTGTTCATGACGGTGTCGTCTTCGTTGACGGCTTCGTCGAAGGTAAAACCGTACTGAAAGCCCGAGCAGCCGCCGCCCTGCACGAAAACGCGCAGTTTGAGGTCCGCATTGCCTTCTTCTTCGATCAGTTGCTTGACCTTGTCAGCCGCTGCGTCGGTAAAAACGAAGGGGGCGGGCATCTCGGTCACGGGTGTATCGGTGACTGCGTTCATTCGAACTCTCCAAAAAGCTTCTAACCGCTATTGTAGGGCTGATCTCGATATCGTGCCGAAGCCCACAAAATCAATGGGTTCTTCCAGCAAATTCAACGGTCGGCCCTGATCCCGCCACCAGCTTGCCTGAGCAGACCGCGCCGGCACCTCCAGCAACAAAACCCTTACTGCAAAGCTTGGCTGCAAACCAATAAAAAAAGCCGCCTTCGCGAAAGCGTTGGCGGCTTTTGCAGCATTCCAGCCCGAAAGCCGGATTGCACACGAAGCGATTAACGCTTCGAGAATTGCTTCCGGCGACGTGCCTTGTGGAAGCCGACCTTCTTACGTTCGACTTCACGAGCGTCACGCGTAACGAAGCCAGCCTTCGACAGTTCCGGCTTCAGCGTTGCGTCGTAATCCATCAGCGCGCGGGTGATGCCGTGGCGAACCGCACCGGCTTGACCCGTTTCACCGCCACCGTTCACGTTGACTTTGATGTCGAACGTGACGCCGTGGTTCGTGAGTTCCAGCGGCTGACGCACGATCATCAGCGACGTTTCGCGCGAGAAGTAATCGGCGATAGGCTTGCCGTTTACAATGATCTCGCCCTTGCCAGCCTTGATGAAGACGCGTGCGACGGCGCTCTTGCGGCGGCCCGTGCCGTAATTCCAGTTACCGATCATGTGGGCTCCCCTTAGATCTCGAGCGCTTTCGGCTGTTGCGCCGAATGCGGATGCGTTGCTTCAGCGTAGACCTTCAGCTTCTTGATCATCGCGTAGCCGAGCGGGCCCTTCGGCAGCATGCCCTTGACCGCTTTCTCGAGCGCACGGCCCGGGAAGCGTTCTTGCATCTTGCCGAACGTCGTTTCATAAATACCGCCCGGGTAACCCGAGTGACGGTAGTACTTCTTGTCAGTAGCCTTGTTGCCCGTGACCTTCAGCTTGCCGGCGTTGATAACGATGATGAAATCACCGGTGTCGACGTGCGGAGTGAATTCAGGCTTGTGCTTGCCGCGAAGACGGTGTGCCACTTCGCTGGCGACACGCCCGAGAACCTTATCCGTCGCGTCAATCACGTACCATTCACGCGTAACCTCATGGGCTTTTGCGGAAAACGTCTTCATGATCGATCCAAAAAAATTGCTGCGCCCAATGTATTTTTTCCTGCTTGTAGTGTGCGCATCGAGGCGCGTGCAGGCTCTCCCTGTTCTTCCTCCGCGGGCGCGGATGCGGAAAAGCTCTGAATTATAAAGGAATTTGTCACGCCGAGTCAAAGCTTGCGGGGGTTTCGGCGTGAAATCGGGCGATCCGGCACCAAGATTTGACCATTTGCCCTTCCCGTTCGCCCCGAATCCGGCGTTCGCGAGATCGAAGCTATGGGCGAAAAAAAACCCGAACGAGCGGTTCGGGTTTAATCCACCAAAGGAGGAGGTGGAGGAGACAGCGGAGGTTGCAGAACTGCTGCAACCGATGGGATCGATTATATGAGGCGCCCTTGTGCGACGCAAGAATATTTGCATTGTGAAATGCGTTTTTACAATGTGGCAGGCGACCTCGCCGATCAAAAAATTATAAATTCCTTTTAAAATCAATCACAAAAGTCCTTTTAAGGGCTTGCATACACAGACATCATCTAGAGTAAAACCCCTAAACCCGTCAGGGCATTCCCGAATCGCCGAAACATGCCGCACCGCAACACGCAAGCGGTCATCGGGCATAAGTTCCAGCGAAAGTCCCCTCGGGCGGACGCGCAAACACCGGGCTACAATGCGTTTTCGATATAAGCGCAGCGCGGTGGAGCACAGCATGGAATGCAAAGTTAGCTGGATGGGGCAAGACGGGATGGCATTTGCGGCCGAGACGGGCAGCGGTCATCTGGTCACGATGGACGGCGCGCCGGAAGGCGGCGGCCGCAATCTCGCGCCGCGTCCGATGGAAATGGTTCTGCTCGGCACGGGCGGCTGCACGGCCTACGACGTCGTGATGATCCTGAAGAAAAGCCGCCAGGAAATCGCCGGGTGCTCGGTGACACTGAAGGCCGAACGCGCCAGCGAAGATCCGAAGGTGTTCACCAAGATTCACTTCCACTTCACCGTGACGGGCAAGAATCTGAACCCGGCTACCGTGGAGCGCGCGATCAACCTGTCGCACGACAAATACTGCTCGGCGTCGATCATGATCGCGAAGACCGCTGAGCTCACGCACTCGTTCGATATCGTCGCGGGTTGAACGCGGCGCTTCGGCCCAGGTTTCTGCGCGGATAACCGCGCATTGAGCCAAACCAGCGCGTCAAAATAAAAATGCCGACGTCCACACGGACGCCGGCATTTTTTGTTGGGTGGCAAAGCAAGCCGATAAGCCGGATTCTGTGCACGCGCCACGTCCGAAAACGCGACGCGCGTAGCAGTCATTCCTCTAGGCGCGCCATTACTGACGTGCTCAAGCTTCCTACCCGCAGACGTGACGGGGGCCCCGTCCTGCATCTCGAAGATGCTAGCCTGCCTACTTGGAATTGCTCCGGGTGGAGGTTACCGTGCCGGTCTGCCTTGCAGCAGCCGCGGTGCGCTCTTACCGCACCGTTTCACCCTTACCTGATCCCGGCTTGCGCCGGGCCATCGGCGGTTTGCTTTCTGTTGCCCTGTTCCGCGTGTCACCACGGATGGCCGTTAGCCATCACCCTGCCCTATGGAGTCCGGACTTTCCTCGCCCTCTTTGGCCGAAGCCGCAGAGGCCGCGACTGCCTGGCCTGCTTTGCTGGGGCGCATTTTAACACCGCAGCGAATAGGGCGCGGCTTTAGCGCGAACGTCGTCCTGTACGAAAGACGGACGCGTCGTCGTAAAACGCGGGCGATTCGTTCTCGGCGCACCAGCCCGGAATCCCCAGTACCGGCAGTGGCGCAAACATGCGGCTCGTCACATCCACGGTGTTCAGGAGTGCCGTGCTGACCGACTCGTCGAGCCATGCGTCGCGCGCCGCAGCGTCCCATTCGAAGTACTCGGACGGCACGTCGACGATCCAAGCGTGGCCCGTGCAGGCCTTGAACGGCGCGATCAGCTTTTCCAGCAGCGCGTGACCGAAGCAGCGTACTTCGCAGCGTGCGCCCCAGGCATCACGATGCACAACCATTAGCGTCTGCCAGTCGAACCCGCGCAAAGCCGCGCTCAACGCCGGATCGGCACTCGCGAACAGCAACGCGTTTTCGTCGAACAAGGTCAGCGTATCGCGCACGCCGCCGCGAGTCGGGCCGACGCCTAACACGTCGATCGCCGCCGACTGTCGCGCGTTCAGCGCCGCCTTGATCCGCGGAAACGCAAACCACATCGACCCGTTGAAGAAGTCATGCAGGTTGTGTCGTGTCGGCACGCAGCCCGTCGACGCGATGTGCGCCTCGTAAGCCGCACCCGGCGGCAGATCGTCCTGCGCAATGAATGCGAGGCGCCGGCCGCGCCCTGTCACCTGCCGCATTTCGCCGGCATCGGCATTCATCTCTGCGAGCAAGGCCACGTAGCTCGTCAGCGCGCCCTGCTGCCAGCGCTCGCCGCGCGCCGCGAACTGTGCGAACCACGGCTTCGACCAGTCGATATCGGCGAAACCGAAGCCTACGCGCGCCGCCTCTTGCACCTGCATCTAGTACAACCTCAGACGAGGCGCCAGCCAATCGACTCACCGCCACGCAGCGGCACGACAGGCGTATCGCCGACCGGCAATTCAGCCGGCAGCGTCCATTCTTCGCGACGCAGCGTGACTTTCTCTTCGCTGCGCGGCAGACCGTAGAAATCCGCGCCGAAGAAGCTGGCGAAACCTTCGAGCTTGTCCAGCGCGCCGGCTTTGTCGAACGCTTCCGTGTAGAGCTCGAGCGCATGCAGTGCCGTGTAGCAACCCGCGCAGCCACAGGCGTGCTCCTTCAAACCCTTCGGATGCGGCGCGCTATCCGTGCCGAGGAAGAATCGCGGATTGCCCGAGGTCGCCGCCTCGACCAGCGCCACGCGATGCGTCTCGCGCTTCAACACCGGCAGGCAGTAGTAATGCGGGCGAATGCCGCCCTGGAAGATCGCGTTGCGGTTGTACAGCAGATGGTGCGCAGTGATCGTTGCGCCCAGCAGCCCCGGCGCCACGCCGGCTTCGCGGATGTAGTCGACTGCATCTTTCGTGGTGATGTGCTCGAACACCACCTTCAGCGCCGGAAAGGCGCGGCGCAGCGGCGTCATCACGCGGTCGATGAACACCTTCTCGCGGTCGAACAGGTCGATCGATGAATCCGTCACTTCGCCGTGCACCAGCAGCGGCATGCCGGTTTCCTGCATCACCTCGAGCGTTTTGGCGCACTTCATGATGTCGGTAACGCCTGCGTCCGAATTGGTCGTGGCACCCGCCGGGTACAGCTTCACGCCATGCACAAAGCCGCTTTCGCGCGCGCGGCGGATTTCGTCGGGCGGCGTGTTGTCGGTCAGGTACAGCGTCATCAGCGGTTCGAACTTCGCGCCTTCCGGAATCGCCGCGACGATGCGCTCGCGGTACGCATGCGCCATTGCGGTCGTGGTGACCGGCGGCTTCAGGTTAGGCATGATGATCGCGCGGCCGAACTGGCGCGCGGTATCCGGCAGCACAGCAGCGAGCATCTCGCCGTCGCGAACGTGCAGGTGCCAGTCGTCCGGGCGGGCGAGCGTAACGGAGTCGATGGTGTCGACGGAATCGAGGGAGGCGTTGGAAGCGGTCATGGCGAGAGGGGAACGAGATTCGGCGGCAAAAAAAGCAAATCGGCGCGCTCGAAGCGGTACAAATCACAGCAATTCGCAGCGCTGGAGCCTAAACACACGTCAATTTTGCTATTTGGCGCTTCTGGCTCGGTGATATGCTTGGAAAATCATCATTGTAACGGCTCGCCCCGTTCACAGGCTTACCCGCAACATGTGCCAACTTCTCGGAATGAACTGCGCCGCGCCGACGGACGTCACGTTCTCGTTCACCGGCTTTGCGGCGCGCGGCGGCGTCACCGATCACCACGCGGACGGCTGGGGCATCGCCTTCTTCGAAGACAAAGCCTGCCGCCTGTTCATCGACCATCAATCGTCGGCCACCTCGCCGATCGCCGAGATGGTCAAGCGCTACCCGATCAAATCGAAGAATACGATCGCGCATATTCGCAAGGCGACGCAAGGGCACATCCTGCTGGAAAACTGCCATCCGTTCATGCGTGAACTGTGGGGGCGTCACTGGATCTTTGCGCACAACGGCGACCTGAAAGATTATTCGCCGGCGCTCAACGGCGTCTATCAGCCCGTCGGCACAACCGATAGCGAGCTCGCCTTCTGCGCGTTGCTGCAAGGCTTGCGCAAGGCTTTTCCGGGCTGCCAGCCGCCGCTGGAAGAACTGTTCGCGGCGCTCGAAACGCTCACGCGCGAGATCACGCAATTCGGCGTGTTCAATTTCCTGATGTCGAACGGCCAAGCGCTGTTCGCGCATTGCTCGACGCATCTGCACTACATCGTGCGGCGCTGGCCGTTCTCCACCGCGCATCTGGTCGATGCCGACGTGTCGATCGATTTCGCCAAATACACGACACCGGAAGACCGCGTCGCCGTGATTGCGACCAAGCCGCTCACCGACAACGAAGTGTGGACCGCCTTCAAACCGGGCGATCTGCTGATGTTCCAGCATGGCGAAGTGATCGGCCGGGTTAACGTGCCGGTGCCGGCTTCGGTGCTGGAGAAGCTGCTTAATCCGGCGCTGGATGCGTCGGCTTCGGCGACTACGATTGCGGCTTCGGTTGAGGCGGTGGCCACAGCCGCCGAGCTCGACCTCGAAGCCGCGGACGACACCGCCGCTTTCGAATCCTGACCCGGGTTGGGTGGCGTTCGCGAAAGCCTGAAACGTCATCAGACACAAAAAAGCCGCTTCTTTCGAAGCGGCTTTTTTTCTGCAAGGGCCACGTCAACCAACTTGGCCCAGCAATAACCTCAGTGCAGGATCTTCGCCAGAAAATCCTTCGCGCGATCCGACTTCGGATTCGCGAAGAAGTCTTCCTTCCTGTCGTCTTCCACGATCAAGCCCTTGTCCATGAAGATCACGCGGTGCGCGACCTTCTTGGCAAAGCCCATTTCGTGCGTGACGCACATCATCGTCATGCCTTCCTGCGCGAGTTCGACCATCACATCGAGCACTTCATTGATCATTTCCGGATCGAGCGCGGAAGTCGGTTCGTCGAACAGCATCGCGATCGGGTCCATCGACAACGCGCGTGCAATCGCCACGCGCTGCTGCTGACCGCCCGACAATTGCCCCGGAAACTTGTCCGCATGCGCACGCAGGCCGACGCGATCGAGCAGCTTGTAGCCCTTGGTCGTGGCTTCGTCCTTCGAGCGGCCGAGCACCTTGACCTGTGCGAGCGTCAGGTTTTGCACGATCGACAGATGCGGGAACAGCTCAAAGTGCTGGAACACCATGCCGACCTTCGCACGCAACTTCGACAGGTTGGTTTTCTTGTCGGTCAGCGATTGGCCGTTGATGACGATCTCGCCCTTCTGGAACGGCTCGAGGCCGTTGACGGTTTTGATCAGCGTGGACTTGCCCGAGCCCGACGGCCCGCACACCACCACCACTTCACCTTTTTTGACTTCCGTCGTGCAGTCCGTCAGCACTTGAAACTGACCGTACCACTTCGAAACATTCTTGATAGAGATCATCTTGCGACCTTTTTCTGAAGACCTTTGACGAGGCTCGACGCGATCACGCAGATCACGAAATAACACGCGCCCGCGAACAGTACCATTTCAACATTCGTGCCGTCACGGTCGCCAATATTCGTGGCGGTGCGGAAGAAGTCGGCGAGGCTGATCACGTAGACGAGCGACGTATCCTGAAACAGCACGATACCTTGGGTGAGCAGCAGCGGCACCATCGCGCGGAACGCCTGCGGCAGCACGATGAGGCGCATCGCCTGCGGGTAGCTCATGCCGAGCGCAAACGCGGCGTTGACCTGCCCGCGCGGCACCGCCTGAATGCCGGCGCGGATGATCTCCGAATAGTACGCCGCCTCAAAGAGCGAGAAAGCGACCATCGCAGATGCCAGACGAATGTCGATATCCGGCGACAAGCCCAGCACGTTCTGCAGCACCTGCGGCACGATCAGGAAGAACCACAGCAGCACCATCACCAGCGGGATCGAACGGAACACCGTCACGTAGGCCTTGGCAAACCATTCGAACGGCTTGATCGGCGACAGCCTCATGATCGCGAGAAGGGTGCCCCAGACAATGCCGATCACGATCGCGATCAGCGTGATCTTGATGGTGACGATAGCGCCGGTCCACAGCGTAGGCAGTGCGCCCGGAATACCGCTCCAGTCGAAATGATGCATCACTTACCTCCGATATAGCCGGGCAACCGGGTCTTGGCTTCGACCCAGCGCATCAGTTGCATCACGACCAGATTGATCAGCACATAGGCCAGCGTGACCGCGATGAACGACTCATACGTCTGCGACGTGTAGTCGACCAGTTGGCGCGCCTGGGCCGACAGATCCAGCAAACCGATGGTCGACGCAACCGCCGAGTTCTTGAAGATGTTCAGAAACTCGGAGGTGAGCGGCGGCACGATGATCCGGTACGCAACCGGCAACAGCACGTAGCGATACGTCTGCCATTGCGTGAAACCCATTGCCAGACCCGCGGCGCGCTGGCCGCGCGGCAATGCGTTGATACCCGAGCGCACCTGCTCGCACACGCGCGCGGCGGTGAATAGTCCGAGACAGATGATCGATGACGAGAAGAACTGCGCGCCCGGCGGCAGTTGCTTGTACCAGTTCCCCATCGACGCGGGCAGCAACTCCGGTATCACCAGATACCAGATAAAGAACTGCACGATCAGCGGGATGTTGCGGAAGATCGCGACATAGAGCGTGCCGATACCCGACGCCCATTTGTTCGGCACCGTGCGCAGTACACCGAACAACGAACCGACGATCAGCGCGATCACCCATGCCGACAGCGACACGGTAATCGTCACCCAGAAGCCGGACAGCAGCCAGCCCAGATAGGTGGTCGGCTCGCCGGTGGAGACCGGACTCAGCAGAATGCCCCAGTTCCAGTGATATGACATGACCAAGACTCCAGCAAAAAGAAACGGAAGAAGCGCGTGGCCCCTTCCGTTTCGTTCAGCGTTTCAAAAAAACAGCTAAGGTTTAATCGATTGCCTTGTCATTCGGGCTCTTGTAGAGCGCCTTGATGTCATCGCTTTCCGGGAAGGCTAGGTTCAGGCCCTTCGGCGGAATCGGCGATTCGAACCACTTCTTGTAGATCTGATCGGCTTCGCCCGAGGTTTCGACCTTCGCGATCGCGTCGTCGACAACCTTCTTGAATTCCGGATCGTTCTTGCGAATCATGCAGCCGTACGCTTCATGCGATTGCGGCGTGCCGACGATCACGAAATCGCCCGGGTTGTTCGACTTGGCGCGTTCGCCAGCCAGCAGCGCGTCGTCCATCATGAACGCAGCAGCGCGGCCGGTGGAGAGCGTCAGGAACGACTCGCCGTGGTCTTTCGCGCTGATGATGTTCATGCCCATGCTCTTGTCCTGATTCATCTTGCGAAGCAGGCGCTCGGAGGTCGTGCCGGCGGTCGTGACGACCGTCTTGCCCTTCAGGTCAGCGAAGTCCTTGATGCCGGAGTCTTTCTTGGTCATCAGGCGCGTGCCGATCACGAAAATCGTGTTCGAGAACGCAGCCTGTTGCTGGCGCTCGGTGTTATTCGTGGTGGAGCCGCATTCCATGTCGACGGTGCCGTTTTGCACCAGCGGAATACGGTTTTGCGACGTGACCGGGGTGAGCTTGACCTTCAGGTTAGGCATATTTAGCTTTGCCTTGACCGCCTCCACCACCTTCAGCGCGAATTCCTGCGAGTAGCCGATGACATTCTGCTTGTCGTCGTAATACGAAAACGGGATCGACGATTCGCGGTGCCCCAGCGAAATGACACCCGTGTCCTTGATCTTTTTGAGCGTACCAGCGTCTTGCGCATGCGCGCCAACCGTAAACAGTCCGAGAGTCGCGAGCAGCAGCGCAGCTTTTTTAACCTTCATGTGTGATCTCCTTGGCAAGAACCGGCGCCAGTTTAGCAAAGTAATTATTCTGAAAGTATTGCTATAAACCATGTTTGTTGCGCCCGCGCGCCGCTACGAGATTACGGGGGCTTAACCGGGCAATGCAAACACGACGGATACGCAAAGGCGGGCGGCATCGATAGGATGCCGCCCGCCGGGTGAAACACGCGGTCTTGTGGACCACGTCAAAGCAAGGATTCGCAGCGGCCCGCGAGGTGGCGGGCCGCCGTTTCAAGCCAATCGATCAGGGGTACAGTCCGCGCAATTCGCGCGCTTCGAGGATCCGCTTACATGCGACGATAAACGCCGCAGTCCGCACGGACACCTTCTGCTCGCTCGACACTTGCCACACTGCGGCAAATGCTTCGCGCATGACGCGCTCGAGACGCTGGTTGATCTCGTCTTCCGTCCAGAAGAAGCTCGAGAAGTCCTGCACCCACTCGAAGTACGACACCGTCACGCCGCCGGCGTTGGCCACGACGTCCGGAATCACGAGGATGCCGCGGTCGTGCAGAATGTCGTCCGCTGCCGTGGTGGTCGGGCCGTTGGCGCCTTCCACGACGATCTTCGTCTTGATCTTGCCGGCGTTCTTTTCGGTGATCTGGTTTTCCAGCGCGGCCGGAATCAGGATGTCCGATTCGACGGTCCAGAATTCTTCGTTCGTGACTGCGTCGGCTTCCGGGAAACCGCCCACGCCACCGTTCTTCGCCACGTAATCCGCCAGCGCAACAGCATCGATACCGGTCGACTTGTACAGCGAGCCGGTGTGATCCTGCACCGCGACCAGCTTCGAGCCCGCTTCCTGGAACAGGCGTGCGGCGATGCCGCCGACGTTACCGAAACCCTGAACGGCAATCCGTGCGCCTTCGATGTCGACACCAATACGGCGTGCAGCTTCGGAGGCCACCACGAACACGCCACGGCCCGTTGCTTCACGGCGGCCCAGCGAACCACCCAGCGCGATCGGCTTGCCCGTCACGACGCCCGTAGCCGTTTGGCCCTGGTTCATCGAGTACGTGTCCATCATCCACGCCATGATCTGCTCGTTCGTGTTCACGTCCGGCGCGGGGATGTCGGTATTCGGTCCGATAATGATGCCGATTTCGCTCGTGTAGCGGCGCGTGACGCGCTCCAGCTCACCACGCGACAACGTACGCGGATCGACACGGATACCACCCTTCGCACCGCCGTACGGCACGTTCACAGCAGCATTCTTCACCGACATCCACGCCGACAGCGCCATCACTTCCGACAGCGTCACGTCCTGGTGATAACGCACACCGCCCTTACCCGGACCGCGCGACACGTTGTGCTGCACGCGATAGCCTTCGAAGTGCGCGACCGTGCCGTTATCGAGTTCGATAGGCACATCGACGATCAGAATGCGCTTCGGGCGCTTCAGGGTTTCGAGCCAGCGGGACAGCGAACCGAGGTACGGCGCGACACGGTCGACCTGACGCAGGTAGTTGCCCCACGGGCCGAGGTCATCTTTATTCAGGTAGGAAGGAACAGACTGCAACGTTGACGCGGATTGTGCTGCTTGTTGCTGGGATGACATGAACGCTCCGGCGTTGATCGAGTGACAGCATTGTCGAAAAACGCCGTTTTGAAATCCAATGCCGTTTCATTATCCGATTATGTTTTTTGTGCATAACCATCAAAAAGCCGCAAATTCGCGTCGTGGGGAAGCAGGTTCTCAGGCCGCGCTTGCGCGTTGGGCGATCTCCTCGGACACCACATCCCACAGTTGCCGCACGAGTATCTGCCGCGCATCGTCGATCTTCGCTACGAGCTTGTCGCGATAGAGCCGGATCTCCATGGTTAGCGTGAGTTGCCCCTCAGGCGTGCCGCGGGTCGCGCGGTCGAGCCGGATCAGCTTGCCGTCGGCGACTGCGTCTTCTACGGCGCTGTGTGGCAGGAAGGCGATGCCGTGGCCGGCCAGCGCCATGGCCTTGAGCCCCTCGGCCATGTCGGTTTCGTACAAACGGTCGAGATACAGGCGCTCCGGCGCGTTGGCGAGGATCACCTCGGTCATGCGGCCCAGATACGCGTTTGGCGTGTAGGACAGATAGGGCGTGGGCGCCTCGGGGGTACCCGGCAACGTGTGACGCGCCCGGCCCGCTCGGCCCGGCGCGGAGAACGGGCTGATCGGCTCGTTGCCGAGCGTGAGCATGTCGTAGCGCGCCGGATCGAGCGCGACCGGATGACTCGGATGGTGGTAGCCCATCATTAGATCGCAGCCGCCTTCCACCAGCGACAACGCCGCATCGTGCACGTTCAACGCCCGCAGCCGGGTGTGAATCGGACCCATCTGCGCTTCGATGCGCTGCAGCCAGCGCGGGAAGTAAGTGAGCGACAACGTGTGCGGCACCGCGAACTCGATGGTCGCCTGCGGCGTGGCCGTATGGCCGCGCAGTAGCGCGCGCGCCTCGTGAAACTGCGACAGCATCGCGAGCGCCTGCTCGTTGAACACCTGGCCGGCAGCAGTTAGTCGCGTCGGATAAACCGAACGGTCGATCAGTTCGGTGCCGAGCCACGCTTCGAGCGCCTGAATCCGCCGCGAAAACGCCGGTTGCGTGACATGACGCAGTTCAGCCGAGCGGCTGAAACTACGCGTTTCCGCGAGCGAAACGAAGTCTTCGAGCCATTTCAGTTCCATGCGAAGCCTGCTGCCAGCGGGAGGGAGGAAGTCAGCATTCTAGCGGCGCGGGGTGGTGCCGCCGGGTTGAGTGGTAAAATTCGCGGTTCCCTCCGTTCCCGATCCGCTCGCTGAGCGCTCGCTTTGACTCCGGCCCCCATCATGTCCGACACCCGCCCCGACACCCTTTTCGCGCTGAACGCGCTCTCGCCGCTCGACGGCCGTTACGCCTCGAAAACCGAAGCCCTGCGCGACTGGCTCTCGGAAGCCGCTTTCATGCGCAATCGCGTGACGGTTGAAATCCACTGGCTGATCGCGCTCTCGCACGCCGGTTTCGCCGAAGTGCCGCGCTTTTCCGAAGCCGCCGAACAATTCCTGCTGCAACTGGCCGAGCGCTTCACCGCGCACGACGCCGCGCGCATCAAGGACATCGAACGTGTGACGAACCACGACGTGAAAGCGGTCGAGTACTGGCTGAAGGAATCGGTGAAGGGTCAGGAAGAGCTGGAACGCGCGAGCGAGTTCATCCACTTCGCCTGTACCTCGGAAGACATCAACAACACCTCGCACGGCCTGATGCTCGCCGGCGCGCGTGAACACGTGATCCTGCCGGCACTGCGCTCGGTGTATCAGCGCCTCGTTGCGCTGGCTCACGCGCAAGCCGAACAGCCGATGCTGTCGCGCACGCACGGCCAGCCGGCCAGCCCGACCACGCTCGGCAAGGAAATCGCCAACGTCGCCGCACGTCTGGAACGCGCGATCGACCGTATCGCCAAGGTCGAGCTGCTGGGCAAGATGAACGGCGCGGTCGGCAACTTCAATGCGCACCTGTCCGCATATCCGGAATTCGACTGGGAAACGTTCTCGCGCGAAGTCGTCGAACAGCGCCTGAAGCTCACGTTCAATCCGTACACGATCCAGATCGAACCGCATGACTACATGGCCGAACTGTTCGACGCCGTGTCGCGCGCCAATACGATCCTGCTAGATCTGGACCGCGACGTGTGGGGCTACATCTCGGTCGGTTACTTCAAGCAACGCACGAAGGCCGGCGAAATCGGTTCGTCGACGATGCCGCACAAGGTCAATCCGATCGACTTCGAAAACTCGGAAGGCAATCTCGGTCTCGCCAACGCCACGCTGCGCCACCTCGCCGACAAGCTGCCGATTTCGCGCTGGCAGCGCGACCTGACCGACTCGACGGTGCTGCGCAATATGGGCGTCGCGTTCGGCTACTCGCTGCTCGCGTACGACTCGCTGATCCGCGGTCTGGACAAGCTCGAAGTGAACGCGCAGCGTCTGAACGAAGACCTCGACAACTGCTGGGAAGTGCTGGCCGAGCCGGTGCAAACGGTGATGCGCCGTTACGGCATCGAGAACCCGTATGAGCAGTTGAAGGAACTGACGCGCGGCAAGGGCATCACGCGTGAAGCGCTGCAAACGTTCGTGACCGGTCTCGCGATTCCGCAAGATGCGAAGGATCGTTTGCTCGCCATGACGCCGGGTTCGTATATCGGCAAGGCAGTCGAACTGGCCAAGCGGATCGCTTAAGACCCAGTCACTGCCTTGCAGCTTCGGCCATAAAAAAGGCGCTCACAAACGTGAGCGCCTTTTTTTCATCGTGCAACGTCAGCGGGTTTAACTAAAACCTCACCGCTCCGTCATCTGCCTCAACACCTCGTCGACGATCGCCTCTGGCGACAACTCGATGCTCACCGTGATCGCTTCATCCGGACCCGGCTCTTCGAGCGTATCGAGCTGACTCTGCAGCAGCGACGGATCGAAGAAGTGGCCAGTGCGCGTGGTCAGCCGCTCGCGCAGCACCTCGAACGAACCCTTCAGATAGACGAAACACACGTCCTTATCGCCGTTGCTCCCGCCGCGCAGAACATCGCGGTATGAGCGCTTCAGCGACGAGCACGTGAACACCGCCTTCTCGCCCGCCCGCTGCTTCTCTTCGATCGCGACACGGATGGTTTGCAACCACGGCCAACGGTCTTCGTCGGTCAGCGGAATGCCGTGGTGCATTTTCTCCTTGTTGGCGGCGCTGTGAAACGCGTCGCCGTCGGTGAATGCGCAGTGCAGGCGTTCCGCCAGCATTTCGCCAATCCTCGTTTTGCCGGCGCCCGACACGCCCATTGCGATCAAAATCATCAAAAACTCCTTACACGACCGTCGCGAGCGCGAAAGTCAAACCCAAGCCCATCAGGGAAATAACGGTTTCGAGGAGCGACCACGTCTTGAAGGTCTGCCCCACCGTCATACCGAAGTATTCCTTGATCAGCCAGAAACCGCCGTCATTCACATGCGAGAAAATCAGCGAGCCCGAACCGGTGGCGAGCACCAGCAATTCCGGCGTGACCTGCACGCCGCTCGCCGAAGCGATCGGCGCAACGATGCCGCAGGCCGTCGTCATCGCAACGGTTGCCGAACCCGTAGCCAGACGAATCAGCGCGGCCACCAGCCAGCCGAACAGCAGCGGCGACAGATGCATGGCCGTTGCCACGTTGACGATTTCCTTCGAGATGCCGCTATCCATCAGCACGCGCCCGAAGCCGCCGCCCGCGCCCACGATCAGCGTGATGCCCGCGATCGGCGCCAGACATTCGCCGCAGAACTTCTGGATCTGCTCACGATTGAAGCCGCGGCTCGCGCCGAAGGTCCAGAAGCTGACCAGCACGGCGATCAACAGCGCGACGTCCGAGTTGCCGACGAAACGCAGCAGGTCGTTCGCCAACGTCTTCGGCGTAAACACGAGGTCGGCCCAGCTGCCGACCAGCATCAGAATCACCGGCAGCAGAATCGTGAACAACGTGATGCCGAAGCTCGGCAACTCGCGCTTCGGCGCCGCGCTCCTCGCGTTATTCTGCGCGTCGTCACCGTGGCCGAGGAATTGCGCGGCGAGCGGATTGTTCTCCGGCAGCTTGATGTAACGGCTGATCAACAGTGCGAACAGCGGACCAGCGACGATCGCCGTCGGCACGCCCACGATCAGCCCGTACGCAATCGTCTTGCCGATGTCGGCGTGATACGCCTGCACCGCGAGCATCGCGGCCGGGTGCGGCGGAATCAGACCGTGCACGACGGACAGGCCCGCAACCATCGGCAGGCCGACCAGCAGTAGCGACTTGTTGGTGCGTTTGGCGACGTTGAACGCAATCGGAATCAACAGCACGAAGCCGACTTCAAAAAACACCGGCAAACCGACAATGATCGCCACGACCATCATCGCCCAGTGAATATGCTTCTCGCCGAACTTGTCGATCAGTGTGGTCGCAATGCGCTCGGCGCCGCCCGATTCGGCCATCATTTTGCCGAGCATGGTGCCGAGGCCGACCACGATCGCAATGTGGCCGAGCGTGTTGCCGTTGCCGGTTTCGAACGATTTGACGATCGTGCCGATCGGCATGCCGGATGCGAGACCCAACAGCAGCGAAACGATGATCAGGACGAGGAACGGGTAAACCTTGTAGCGGGTGATCAGCAGGATCAGAAGTGCGATGGCGATCACCGCGAAGACCAGCAGCGTGCTGCCGTGGACAGCTTCCATGAAGCTCCTCCTTTGCGTTATTGATTGTTGGTGCGGAACACAGCTGGCACCTGTCTCACGGCGACCTCGAGCGGTGCCTGAAAACCCGGCAAGCCGCGCGGACGCTGAATTTTACTGTTTGTTGTCTTTAAAAGCGCGTGAATCCGGCACGCACATCGCAAAGGAGCCTCGGCGCGACAGCCTGACAGGCTGTTTCGACGAGGCTCCTTTGTGTAGGACCTGGTTACTGGACTAAAGTACGGGCCGTTTCAACTCAATGGGCAGGCGCGGCCAGCTCGCTGGCGGCACGTGCGAGACGCGTAACTTCATCCCAGTTTTGCGCGGCAAGTGCGGCCTTCGGCGTCAACCACGATCCGCCCACGCACACCACATTCGGTTGGGCCAAGAAGTTGATGGCGCTTTCGGCCGTGATGCCGCCAGTCGGGCAGAATTTCAACGTCGGGAACGGGCCGTAAAACGCCTGCAGCATCGGGATACCGCCGGCTTGCTGCGCCGGGAAGAACTTGACGATTTCGTAGCCGAGTTCGAGCGCCGCGATAATGTCGCTCGGCGTCATGACACCCGGCAGCAGCGGCAAACCCGCATCCTGGGCTGCCTTGTGCATGTCTTTCGTCAGACCTGGCGACACGCCGAATTGCGCGCCCGCTTTCTTCGCCTGAAAACAATGCTCGGGCTTCGTGATCGTGCCGACTCCAACCACGATGTCTTCGGACAGCTGGCTCGCGCGTTCGATCGCGCCGAGCCCCGCAGCCGTGCGCAGCGTGATTTCGAGCACCTTCACGCCGCCCGCATGCAGCGCGCGCGACACGTTTTCGCCCTGTTCGACCGAGTCGAACGCGAGCACCGGAATCACCGGGCCGAGGCGCACGATATCGCTTACTGTTTTCGCCGTCATAGTCAGACTCCTTGTTTCTGCAGCTCGTGGCTGGCTTGAGTGGTGCTTGAGTGTGCTTTCTTGTGTCCGCCGTGCTCGCCCACCATCGGACCGAACACCGAGGCGCCCTGCTCCGCCGGCGCTGCCGCCGCACGAAACACGCCGAACAGTTCACGGCCGAAGCCGACTTCGTTTTCCGCCTGATGCTGCGGCAACGCTTCCGGCCGCGCCGCCCATTCGGCTGCATCGATTTCGATGTCGAGCACGCCTGCGTCTGCATCGATCACCAGCATGTCGCCCGTGCGAACCTTGCCGATCGGGCCTTGCAGCAAGGCTTCCGGCGACAGGTGAATCACCGCCGGCACTTTGCCCGACGCGCCGGACATGCGTCCGTCGGTCACCAGTGCAACGTGAAAACCTTGATCCTGCAACACACCGAGCAACGGCGTCAAACGATGCAGTTCGGGCATGCCGTTTGCGCGGGCGCCCTGGAAGCGCACCACGGCGATGAAATCACGCTTGAGTTCGCCGTTGTCGAACGCCGCCTGCACGGCTTCCTGCGAATCGAACACAATCGCTGGCGCCTTCACCTTGCGATGCTGCGCTGCGACCGCCGAAATCTTGATCACGCCGCGGCCGAGTTTGCCCTGCATCAGACGCAAGCCACCGTCCGGCTGGAACGGTTCCTTGATGCCGCGCAGCACCGCCGTGTCTTCGCTCTTTTCCGTGCCCGGCACCCATTGCAGCTTGCCGTCGAGCAGCTTCGGCTCTTCGGTGTAGTGATGGAGACCCTTGCCCGCGACGGTGTTCACGTCTTCGTGCAGCAAGCCGCCTTCCAGCAGATTGCGAACCAGGAACGCGACGCCGCCTGCGGCGTGGAAGTGGTTCACGTCGGCCTTGCCGTTCGGGTAAATCTTGGCGAGCAGCGGCACGGCTTGTGACAGCGTGTCGAAGTCGTCCCAGTCGATCACGATGCCGGCCGCGCGCGCGATTGCGACGAGGTGCAGCGTGTGATTGGTCGAACCGCCCGTTGCCAGCAACGCGACGATGCCGTTGACGATCGCTTTTTCGTCGACCACGTGGCCGATCGGCATGTAGTTGCCGCGATCTACCGTCAGGTCGAGCACGCGGCGTGCGGCCTGCGCGGTCAATGCGTCGCGCAGCGGCGTATGCGGGTGCACGAACGCCGAACTCGGCAGATGCAGGCCCATCACTTCCATCAGCATCTGGTTGCTGTTTGCCGTGCCGTAGAACGTGCAGGTGCCCTGGCTGTGATACGCGGCGGCTTCTGCTTCGAGCAGCGCGTCGCGGCCGCATTGGCCGGTGGCAAACAGCTGGCGTGTCTTGGCTTTGTCGTCATTCGACAGGCCGCTGCCCATCGGGCCGGCCGGCACGAAAATCGTCGGCAGGTGGCCGAATTGCAGCGCGCCGATCAGGAGGCCCGGCACGATTTTGTCGCAGATGCCGAGGCACAGCGCCGCGTCGAACATGTTGTGCGTGAGGGCCACTGCGGTGCTCATCGCGATCACTTCACGCGAGAACAGCGACAGTTCCATGCCCGCGTTGCCTTGCGTGACGCCGTCGCACATGGCCGGCACACCGCCCGCGAATTGCGCGACGCCGCCGTTTTCACGCGCGGCTTCTTTGATGATGTCCGGGTAGTTTTTGTACGGCGCGTGCGCGGACAACATCTCGTTGTAGGAGGACACGATGCCGATGTTCGGCTGGCGAATCTGCTTGATGACGAGCTTGTCGTGGCCTTCAAGACCAGCAAACCCGTGCGCCAGATTGGCACACGAGAGCGCGCCGCGTGCCGGGAATTTGCCCTGGGCGTGCTCGATACGGGCCAGATACGCCTCGCGAGTGGGCTTGCTGCGCTCGACCACGCGTTGCGTGACCTTCAACAATTGCGAATGCGGGGAAACCATCGGAGCTCCTTCGTCGCTGGCGTGAGGCGTAGGCGCACTATGCCAGGCAGGTATCGCGGGGATGTCGAAACAGTCGACGTCGCAATGTTAGTAGAAAAACTACACGATCGCAATCGCGACTCCTGTTGCATTGCGACATTTTTGAATGGCCGGATTGCCTTACTGGCTTTGCTTTGGCGGTGTATGCGGCAAAAACCAGGGAATACACCTACGGCCCGATATGTAGTTTTTGTACCTTCTTCAGCAATCAGATATAGTCCACGCATTCTTCAGCATAGTGCGAGTTTTCCGATGATGCTGTCCCAGGTGGAAGAGATGCGCGATCAGTTGCGTCCGTCAGAACGCAAGCTGGCCGATTACGTGATCGAAGCACCGCGTGAGGTACTCGATCTCTCGATGACCGAAGTGGCCGCGCGCGCGGGTGTCAGTCAGCCGACCATCGCGCGGTTCTGTCATGCGCTGGGGTTTTCGGGCTTCCGCGAGTTCAAGATCCGGCTGGCGCAGGGCATAGCCGCGGAAGTGCCGGCCGTCTACCGGGATGTGCGGCCGGATGAGCCGACGCCGGGCGTCGCAGCGAAGGTGCTCGACCGGACCATCGGCGCGCTGATCCAGGTGCGCAACAATTTGTCGTCAGATAGCGTGGCGGCGGCGATCGCGCTGCTGGCGCAGGCGCGGCGCATTGAGTTTTACGGCGCGGGCGGTTCGGGTATTGCTGCGCTGGATGTGCAGCACAAGTTTTTTCGCCTCGGCATGCCGAGCGTTGCGTATTCGGATCCGCACACGTTTCTGATGTCGGCGGCGCTGCTTGGTGAAGGGGATGTGGTGGTGGCGATCTCGAATACCGGACGTACGCGCGATATCGTGGACGCAGTGAAGTCTGCGTTGGCGGCGGGCGCGAAGGTGATTGCGATCACGCACGGCAATTCGCCTTTGGCGCGACTGGCGACGGTCGGCTTGTTCGCCAATGTCGATGAAGACACGGATATTTTTTCGCCGATGACCTCACGCGTTTCGCATCTGGCGATCGGCGATATTCTGGCAGTGGGGGTCGCGTTGAGCCGCGGGCCGGAACTGGTCGAGAAGCTGGCGCAAGCGAAGGAAGTGATCAACCGCAGAAGGATCGATCCGAGGACGTAACACGAAACCCTGTTGGCTCTGATCGCGACGCAAGCGCGGTGCGATGCAATCGGGTCTGACGAGCGCCGTGTTACCGGCACCAAAAAAATAAGGCGGACTCCCCGAAGAGAGCCCGCCTTTTTACTACCTACCTAAGACCGGTTCACGAAAAGCACCTAAGCTGCAGCGCTTTCCGCAACCATCACACGACACTTACCACTGGTACGCGGCACCCACGCCATAAGTCGTATCCGCCGAGCTGATCCCTGCACCGGCCTTGATCTTCAGGTTCTGGGTGATACGCGCCGACATGCCCAACGATACAGCCTGATAGCCCTTGTAGTTGCCGGTACCAACGCCGACTGCGATCGTCTTGCCCGGATCGACGTCCGGAATCATCGTCAACGCTGTAGCGGCTGCAACACCGCTATAAGCGTTACGCGCGACCGAGCCGATACCCTGCTGGAACTGACGCATGTTCACGGCGTCGGTCGGGCCTTGGCCGTCAGCGACGTTCGTGATACGGCGCTCGTTGCCCGGCGAACCCACCGATACCGTGTTGGCCTGATCTGCCACCGAGCCTGCGCCGAGTGCCACCGAGTTGTCGCCACTTGCCTGAGCGCCACCGCCCATCGCCATCGAACCGCTGCCGGTCGCCGATGCTGCCGGACCACCTGTGTCAGTCGCGATGCTGCTGCTGCCGGTCGACTGCTGGTTCTGCACCGCCTGGTTCAGGTTAGCCACTTGCTGGTTGGTATTCCACAGCTGCGAGCCAGTTACGGCATCTGAGCTCGTCGCCGACAGTTCACCGTCCTGCAAATTGGTCAGCTTCACCTTCGGCGCGCTGGCCGAACCGCCCAACGTCACCTGGTTGTGTGCCGCGCTGTCATACGACACCGCGTTCGCCACCGAGCCGCTCATCGTGCCGACGGTAGTCTGCAGGCTAGCGATGTCCGACGTGTTCTGCGTTACACGACCGTCGATGTTGGTGATTGCTGCGCCGACGCCGCTCACGGTCGTGCCACCCACGTTGTACGTGGGCATTGAGATCGTGCCGTCCTCATTGACGGTCGAACCGCCGCCCAAGGCGTCTGCCGTACTCTGGGCGTTTGCATGCAGTTGCGCGCCGTTCACCGCATCGCTGCTTGACGCATTGACCGCACCTGCCGCCACTCCCGTCACGACGCGGTTGCCCGCTGTGCCGGCCATATTGACCCGCAGACCGTCCGTAGCCGCACCAACAAGGATGTCGCGCGAGGTCTGATCTTGCGTGACCATGCCGATACTGCCGTTGTTGATCTGCGTCTGCAGCGTCGACAGACCGTTATCGAGCGAATCGAGTGCGCCGCCGACCGTGTTCTGCGTGCCGCCTTGCACGTGGTACGTCGGGCCGGTGACCGAACCATCGGCATTGACCTGCGCACCGCCGCCGAGCGACGCAACAACCGGACTCAACTGACCAACGTTGACTGCGGAGTTGCTCGTCGTGCCGGCTGCGACGCCGACCAGTTCACGCGCACCTGCGGTGCCCGCGAAGTTGACGCGCGTGCCGTCCTTGTCGCTCGCAACCGTCAGATCACGTGTGGTCTGATCCTGCTGCACCAGGCCCAGTTCGCCGTTGTTGATCTGGTTCGTGATGTTGCTC